>NZ_CAWMEB010000223.1:549-6638 GCF_963866145.1 Xenorhabdus sp. NBAII XenSa04 | reverse complement strand
GACCATTTCCTGCTCAGTGCAGTAATTTGATGGACCAGTTGCTGATGTTCAACCATCACGCCTTTTGGCGTACCGGTCGAACCGGAGGTATAAATCACATACGCCAGATGCTGTGGAGTCAGGGCAAGGACCTGTGGATTATGTACCTGTGGATTGAGTACCTGTAGATTGTTCTCCGGCTGGTCTGGCAACACATTAGGATCGAGTACCGTTAAATCAGCAATGGCTTTCTCACCCAAGGCAAGACGTCCGGCCTTATCCGCCAGCAGGATAGCAGGCTCTGAATTCGTCAGAATATGCGCCAGGCGTTCACCCGGATAATCAGTATCCAGAGGTACATAGGCTCCGCCCGCTTTCAACACAGCCAACAATCCTGCTACCATCGCTGGTGAACGTGTTACACAAACCACTACCCGCTGATCAGGAGTTATACCCAGTGTGATCAATTGATGTGCTAGCTGGTTAGCCCAGGCATTCAGTTCCGCGTAACTGAATTTTTGTTCTTCATACACGAGCGCTGTTGCATCCGGGGTTTTCGCTGCCTGTTGTTCAAACAACTGATGAATATATAACGTGTCAGAATACGTAGTTTCAGTTGTATTCCACGTTTCCAGCAATAATTTACGTTCCACTGGCGACAAAAGATCGATTTTTCCGACCTGTTGTTGATGGTCAGCCACCATCGCTTGCAATACTGTCTGTAAGTACCCGATATGCCGCTCAATGGTTGGTTGATCAAACAGAGCCGTAGCATAATGCAGTGCTCCAACTATCTGCTCATTCTCCTCAAACAGGCTCAGTTCGAGATCAAATTTAGCTATATTAAAGGCCTGATCCATGGGGGTAACAGCCAGTCCCGGCAGTTCCCAATCCTGGCGTTCGTTGTTTTTCCCGGTAACACTTTGTCCGGTAAAGCTTTGTCCGGTAAAATTCTGCCAGGCAAACATCACCTGAAACAGCGGTGTATGTGCCAGACTACGTGGCGGTTGTACGATTTCCACTACCTGTTCAAACGGCAGGTCCTGATGTTCCTGTGCTGTCAATGCGGTTTGCCTTACGCGCGCAAGTAATTCAGTCACATTCGGTTCATTTGATAAATCAATGCGCAAGGCCAACGTATTAACAAAGAAACCGATCAGGGATTCCACTTCCTGATGGCCGCGGCCTGCACTCGGAGTACCTATAATCAGATCATGCTGACCTGACAAGCGCGACAAAACCGTGGCCCAGGCTGATAACAGCGTCATAAATAAGGTGACACCATGCTGTTTACTCAGGTGCTTGAGGGACGCCGTTAATTCTGTCCCCAGATTAATGGCGATAGCATGCCCGGAAAATGATTGCTCCAATGGACGAGACCGATCAGTCGGTAAGTCCAGCAAAACAGGAGCATTTGCCAACACCGTTTTCCAATAGTCAGACTGAATTTGTACCCGTTCCGATGATAACCACTGACGCTGCCATGCGGCATAATCAGGGTACTGAATCGCCAATGGCAGCAACGGCTCGGTATTTCCTGCCAAAAGAGCCGTATAGAGGGCACTCAGTTCACGGATCAGTATGCTTATAGACCAGCCATCTGACACAATATGATGTTGAGTCAGCAGGAAAACATAATCATCATCAGCCAGTTGTATCAATTTAGCGCGAATTAAGGGTCCCTTAACAAGATCAAACGGTGTTTCCATTTCCTGTGTACATAAACACTCAATTTCTTCATCTGCATCAGGTGAATTACGTAGATCATGTTTTTTCATCGGCAGACCAGATGCAGCCGGTAATAATTCGACCTGAGGCTGACCATTAATCGTGATAAAAACTGAACGCAGCGCTTCATGGCGGGCAAACAGAGCATCAAGTGCCTGCTGCCAGGCAGTCATATCAAGCTGACCACGCAAGCGCAGAGACATCGGGATAAAATAGGTGTCACCAACGCCCTCAAATTGTGTCAGGAACCACAGGCGTTGTTGAGCAAATGATAACGGTAAGTGACTCTCACGGGATATTGGCAAAATAGCAGGAAGTTTATTGCTATATTCACCCAATCGACGTTCACCGAACTGACTTTTCATCTCCTCAGCAAAAGCAGCCAAGATTGGGGATTTAAACAGTGTCACCAGAGGTAGCTCAATGCCTAAAGTGATTATCCGATTCATCATTTGTATCGCCAGTAATGAATGACCACCCAGGGCAAAGAAATTATCGTGCCGACTAATCTGCTCAATCCCTAGCAATTCTCGCCAGATAGCCGCCAGAGCAATTTCCATTTCTCCTTGTGGTGCTTCATAAATCTGGCGGGCAAAGGCTTTCTCGTCTGGTGACGGTAGTGCCCGGCGATCCAGCTTACCATTTAGCGTTAATGGAAACGCATCCAGACGGACAAAAGCGGCCGGCACCATATAATCCGGTAATAAGGCACTCAGGTGGGCACGCAGGCTGTTCGCTAACCCTTCATCGGTTTCCGCCACCTTCGCTTCTGTGTCTCCCGTTTCTGTTACCACAGTTTCCGTTACCACATAAGCCACCAGCCGCTTATCCTGCCCTTCTCCCTGCGCCAACACCACCGATTCCCGCACCGTTGGGTGCTCTACTAACCGGGCTTCAATTTCCCCCGGTTCAATACGGAAGCCACGGATTTTCACCTGCTGGTCATTACGGCCGAGAAACTCCAGGTTACCATCCGGTAGATAACGGGCTAAATCCCCGCTCCGGTACATGCGCGCATCTGGGCTATCACTGAACGGATCGATAAGGAAACGTTCAGCGGTTAATTCAGGCCGGTTCAGGTAGCCCCGTGCCACTCCCACTCCGCCAATATACAACTCACCCATCGCCCCTGGCGGCACCGGCTGATGATGCGCATCCAACAAATAAATCTGGGTATTCGCCGTTGGACGCCCGATAGGCACCGCGGAATCGGTATAGTCTGACGGACACTGCCAGGTCGTGGCACATACCGTTATTTCGGTCGGGCCGTAGACATTGAACAGAGTAACCCGGCCACACAGCGCCTGGATTAACGCCGTACTGGGCGCTTCTCCCGCCAATGTCAAAGTGAATTTTTTCGTTAATACCGGTACATCTGCCCCGTCATTAAGCAGAGACGGTGTCAGACAAACATGTGTCACCGCTTGCGCTTCCAGATAACGCCATAGCTGGATTGGGTCCTGACGCACATGGTCTGTGGGAATAACCAGCATAGCACCGCTGCACAGTGTCATCATGATTTCCCAGACACTGGCATCAAAACTCAATGAAGCGAACTGCAACACCCGGCTCTCCGCACCAATTGCAAATTGCGTAATTTTCTCCTGAATCAGGTTGACCAATCCACGATGTTCGACCATCACCCCTTTCGGGGTGCCGGTCGAACCGGAAGTGTAAATCACGTACGCCAGATGGCGTGAAGTCAATACCGGTATCTGCGGGTTGCTGTCCGGCTGGTCAAACTGGACATTCGGGTCGAGCACGTTTCGTTCTGCCAATGCGTGTTCACCCAATACTGACCGGCCAAGACGGTCTGCCAACACTATCAACGGTGCCGTATCCCTCAGATTGTCGGCCAGACGCTCTCCCGGATAAGCCGGGTCCAGCGGCACATAGGCCCCACCGGCTTTTAAGACGGCCAACACCCCGGCCACCATGGCCGGGGAACGTGATACACAAATGGCGACCCGTTGCTCCGGTGCTACACCCAGAGCGATTAACTGATGTGCCAGCCGGTTAGCCCAGGCATTTAATTTCACATAACTGAGCACTTGGTTTTCATAGACCAGTGCGGTGGCCTGTGGCGTTTTCACCACCTGCTGTTCAAACCACTGATGAATACACAACGCCTCAGGATACGGGGTTTCCGTCATATTCCAGGTTTTTAATAACAGTGTGCGTTCTGCTTCTGGCAGGATATCCAACTGCCATACCGGTGTTTCCGGAGCCTGCTCCAACACGCCTGCCAGACTTTCCAGTGCCTGCTGCATGTAACTACATATCCGTTCTGGCTCAAATGGCTGCACTATTTGTACTGTCAGGCCCAGTGCTTCGCCAAAATCCTCCACCGATAATGTTAACGGGTAGTTGGTCCGCTCCTGTCCATCAAGAAACTCAATCCCCGCCATACTGTCATCTATTTCCACCAGCGGTGTATTGTGTCGGTAGTTAAGCAGGGAGCTAAAGAGAGGCGCTTCGCCTTGTATGCCACTACAACGCTGAGCTAATGCCAATGAAGCATGTTCATGCTCCAACAATCCAGCCAGCAGATTATGTGCAGCCTGTACACACTTACGTATTGGGGTGTCATCCATATCCAATCGCAGCGGCAAGGTATTAATAAACAGCCCCATCCCGCTATCCGCACCTTCACCCGCCTGCATACGTCCAAACAATACCGTGCCAAATACCACTTTCTGTTGCCCACTGGTACGCGACAGCACTTGAGCCCAGGCGACATGACATAACGCCGCTAAACTGACTCCCAGACGTCGGGCCTGACGGCGAAGACTGTCATTCAGTGCGGCAGTTAACATCCGGTGTGATTGTGTCACCTGAGAACCATCGTGATGTACGCCAGTCAACCCGAATGGCAACGTTGGTTCTTCTACTTCAGCCAACATATCAGTAAAGAAGCGAATATGCTCCTCCTGACTCATACCTAGACGTGCCTGTGCAATCAAATGACGGAAAGGAACCGGAGCAGGCAGATTACGCTCTTTCCCGGCAAAGTACGCTTGAACTTCACGGTTCATGACTTCCAACGTTGTGTGATCACCAATCAAATGATGCAACAGTTGCAATACTCGCCAGGAACCATCCTCTTCCCGCGCCACGACAAAACGCAATAGCGGTGCCTGACTCAAATCAAGACGATGCTGATGAGGATCAAAATGTTGGATTAGTTGATCACAAACAGGCCCATCAGCAGGGTTTAATGTGAGTTCAAGCACTGATAAGGGAGCCTGACGACAGACCACCTGAACCGGAACAGATACCCCCTGCCAGATAAAGGCCGTACGCAGAATGTCATGCCGATCAACGACCCATTGAACGGCTGCCAGATAGCGATTCAGCAAAAACCGATCTGCAAACCGCGCTTGTCTGACTAACAGATATGGATCCCCTGCATCAGTCAGTAAATGGTGGAATAGAATACCGTCTTGTAACGGTGATAAGGCATAGATATCTTGGATATTGGCAATGCCACCCGGTATTTGTTTGACAATGAGGTCAATCTCAGGTTGAGTCAAATCAATCAGTGGTAACATTTCCGGTGTTAACGCCGTCGTTGCTGGTGTAATGACATTGGCCGGCGTTGTCACAATCCGATATTGTCCCCATTTTTCGGCAAGTGTTCTGGCAAGATTAGACAACTCTGGAGATTGAAATAAATCTCGTACCGACAGCATGATTCCCTGATGACGTAAGCGCTCCACCATCTGTACAGCCAATAAAGAGTGACCACCTAAGGCAAAAAAATTGTCATCACGGCTAATCTGTTCAACTCCCAACAATTCTTGCCAGATAGTGGCCAGAGCGATTTCTATCTCCCCTTGTGGCGCTTCATACGTCTGACGGGCAAAAGCTTTTTCGTCCGGTGCCGGCAGTGCTTGACGATCCAGCTTGCCGTTTGGTGTCAGCGGAAATGTATCTAAACGGACAAAAGCCGCCGGGATCATATAATCCGGCAGAACTGTACTCAGGTGAGTTCGTAAATTATTCGCCAACTCATCATTCTCTTCTGCCACGACATAGGCAACCAGACGCTTATCATATTCATCTCCCAACGATATCACCACGGCTTCACGCACTGCCGAATGTTCGGTTAACCGTATTTCAATTTCACCCGGTTCAATACGGAAACCGCGGATTTTCACCTGCTGGTCATTGCGGCCGACAAATACCAGATTACCGTCCGGCAGGTAACGGGCCAAATCTCCGGTGCGGTACATACGTGCCCCCGGTTGATGGCTAAATGGATCGACCAGAAAACGTTCTGCCGTCAGATCAGGATGGTTCAGATAACCCCGTGCTACACCAGCGCCACCAATATACAATTCACCGATTGTTCCCAATGGCACTGGCTGACCATAAGTGTC
>NZ_CAWMEB010000223.1:310-527 GCF_963866145.1 Xenorhabdus sp. NBAII XenSa04 | reverse complement strand
CTCATCATGAATTGAAACGCTGGTTATCTGTTCACCGGGAACGGCCTGTTTTGGTGAATTGCTATGGGCCGACAGAAGCGACAATTACCACGACGATTTCGTGCCTGAATGAAAGCACAGAACAAGCCAATATCATTGGCCGGCCCCTTGCGAATATGCGTGTTTACCTGCTGGACACTTATGGTCAGCCAGTGCCATTGGGAACAATAGGCGAGTT
>NZ_CAWMEB010000223.1:0-288 GCF_963866145.1 Xenorhabdus sp. NBAII XenSa04 | reverse complement strand
AACAGGCCGTTCCCGGTGAACAGATAACCAGCGTTTCAATTCATGATGAGGTATCGTTTCCCCCCCCACACACATGACTCTTAAGCCCTTATAAATACTGCCTTCATTAGCTTCAGCAATGACCCGCCAAAATTGAACCGGGATTGACAGATAACTAATTTGATAAAGTTCACACAAACGCCAGAATTCTTGTGCACTGGACGTCCACTGATTTGTCCGCAATACGAGTTCTGCACCGTGGGTTAGTGCACAAAATATTTCTGACATGCAGACATCAAAAGAAGGATT
>NZ_CAWMEB010000222.1:0-313 GCF_963866145.1 Xenorhabdus sp. NBAII XenSa04 | reverse complement strand
GAAGTCCGTTGGGCAGGCAAAGCGTGACGGTATGACCAGCATCTGAATGCTCATCAAGTACAATAGGATGCAGACGTTGAGGCGCGTGCTGTTGCCGACGTTTTTTTGCCCAATAATAAAACGTGGCCAGATTAATTTCATGATGCTGGCAAAATGCGGTTACCGTCAGCCCGCTCTGTTTCTGGGCATCAATGACGGTTATCCAGTGTTGCTGTTTTTCAGTGAGTGTCATGAGGTGTCTCCTGAATAAAAAGAAAACACACTATGACAAAATCTTAATTCGTCAGATAGGTGGGGTTAATTGAGCGGTTAC
>NZ_CAWMEB010000221.1:0-4080 GCF_963866145.1 Xenorhabdus sp. NBAII XenSa04 | reverse complement strand
TTTGCGCTGAATTTCCTGACCTTCTGGTGGGAAATTGCCCGCTGGCTGGACAGCTATTTGCTGGAAGCCCTGTACGGCTCAGACACCCACAGCCTGTTTAATCTGGCGGGTATTCAGAATACCTCGGACGATTTAATCATGGGACTGGTAATGGGCACACTGTTTATTGTGCTGCCGATGGTCTGGCTGGGGGCATTAGCGTGGGCCGGTGTCCGCATGGGCGATGTGGCAGGCATGATAAGTCAGGGCGTAGGGCAGGTCAGGCAATCTGCGGGGATGTTCGGGCAGATGGTGATGCAGAAGATGTTGTCCAAAGGAAAGTAGGCAAATTAAGTGTTTAAAATTTAGGGGATAGGACGCTATCCCTTAAATTTAGTTTGAATGTGATATTTTCCTTTAATAAAAATGTTTTATTGAATTTATTTATGACTTTTCTTAATCTAGGGCAGGATTATATCCCTTTTCTATCATTTTATATTTGAGCTGCATTAACTTAATACTCATGAGCCATATTAAAATAAACTAAATAATTTAGTGACGTTTTGTTCAAAATAACAATGGCTTGCTAATTTGCCGCAATGAAATTTCGGTTAATTTGGTTATATTTTTAGATTATTAAATTTCCTATAAAGTGAAATTTTGAATGCTCTTGTTATAAAAGAATCCACTTAGTTATAAGTAGATTCTTTAGTGTTAATAAATAGCTAAACTTGATATGAAAATAACGAAACTTTAATCGCTACATTATCAGTTACGATTAAGCACTACTTGTCCATTAGTGGATTTAACCTGTGAGTTAGGATTAATATTAATTGTAGGTGCTTTTGCCACAATATCACCTTTTGATAAAATATCACCTGAAATTTGTAAAGGACCTTGAACCATTACAGATACACCTTGATTCCCAATACTTTCTATATTACCTAGGTTAACACCTACCCCGGCTTTACTAGATACTATAACAATATTGTTAGCATACATTCCACCTAGAGCTTTAGTATCTATTGCCAGAGCTGGTTTATTTATATCATCATTACTACCTTGTAATACAAAAAGATCTTTACCACGAATTTTGCCATTTAACTCCAGAGCCTTACTTACAATAGCAACACTATCTCCACCATTATATCCATCTAACCCTTTTTCTCTAATAGTAATTTTACCAGTTTCCACTATAGACATAAGTTGTCCATTAGGATCTAAAGCAGGCTTACCCGTAGTTATAGTTATATTAACGGCATTACTAAAACTTCCCCCGTTAGCTGTAATACCATTTGGGTTAGATATTAAAACATCAGCCTTTGTACCAGCTATTTCTAATAATCCATTTAATTGGGATTGATTTCCACTAGTCACTTCATTGATAATAAGTTTAGCTGGATTGTTTAAATTAGGGTTTTTATTTATTTGGCCGGCTAATTGAGATCTAATTTGGTTTAATGAATTATTTAAAACCGCACCTTGAGTATCTACATTGAAATCTTTATAAGTATTATAAGAAATACCACGATTATCTGGAGTAGATATATTAACAACAGGTATATTATTAATATTTTGAATTTGTGTTCCAGAATTATCTGAAATTATTGGATTGGCGAAAGCTGAATTTATAGAACATAATCCAGCAAAAAATAAAGCAAATTTGATATTTGTTTTCATAAAAAAATCCTTCTGTTATAATTAAAAGTTAAATGAAGTAGACCAATAAATAACCAGATTATCTGGTTTTAAATAATTAGGATAAATTAAAGGTTTACCTACACTAAAGGAAGTATTACTTATTTTATTGTTTAAGTTTAATCCAAGTGATGTTCCTGTTAAGTTACCTCCATCTGAAAATCTAGCCAGTTCTCCTTTAATCCAGCCAGTATCTAATGAGCCATTAAAAGAAAGCTCCCCAAACTTTGGAATGTTTACCAATTTCCAATTAATCTCATTTCTCCAATAACCTCCTAAATTTCCAGTAATAAATTTATCTTTAAAACCTCTGACAGAATAAAGCCCCCCTATAGATAATTTTTCGCTAGAGTAAAGACTATTTGGACTAGTTTGACCATAAACAGAAGTTAAATAATAAATACTATTAGTTATAGGTTTAAAATAGCTGGAATTAACACTAAATTTGTAAAAGTTACTTTTTGGAGAATGTTCAAGGTTGTCATCTTTAGTCGCTCCCAAAATAGTTAATCCTTTTGTTATTGTAGGATTAAATCTAAAGTAACCTCCGAATAACATGGAGCTATAATTAAGTCCTAAATTTACTGTGCTTAAATTTGAGCTGCTGGATAGTTTATAATCCCCTAAGATATTTTCAGTTTTACGAGATGTAAAGCTCATATTTAAACCTAACTTTTGTTTTCCATCTCTATATAAAATTCTATTTGCTAATACAGAATGAGAGTTACCTCTGCCTGTATAACGAATCGTTCCAAAATAATTAATGGGAATACTTTGGAACGATTCATTTTTTGAATATTGGTAACTAAATAACCAATATCCGTAAGGTATACTTATTCCTGAGCTAATATACCAATTTCTATAACTATTTTTAAAAGCGGTATCTTTACTGGCAAAAAGTGTCCAAGAGTCAGCTAAACGAAACACATTATCCAGTTGCAAAAAAGTATTAACTTGATTTTCGCCTTTACTTTTTTGTCCATTATTATCTAAACTTAAATTTATTCTCAGAGGTAATTTAAAGGAATTTTTTTTAAAATAACATCAGAATACCCTACTTTAGCAGAAGGTTGAATATCAATTTTAACTTGGTAAGAATGTAACCGATTTAATTGTTCTAATCCTTGCTCTATATCTCTTAGATTAAGTATTTTTCCTTTCATATTAGGAAAAGCCATTTTTAATGATAATAAGTCTCTACCATCAATATTTAAGTTGTCAATTTTTCCTTCAATAACAGTAATGATAAGATTACCTTTAAATATATTAGGTGCATCTTGTTGTCTCAAAAAAGCTCTAGAAGTAATATAACCTTTTTCCATGTAATAAACAGATATGGTATTGATTAAAGAATCAATATCTGTAGTTGTCATACATTTAGAAATATTTTTCTTTATTAATTTTTCTTGATTGGATTTTGGAAAGTGTATAGCGTTTTCTATGGAGATATTGTTAATTACTTGACAAAGTAATTTATCATCTAAAGTAGATAATTCTTTTGGTTTATCTACTTTAATATCTAATTCTAAATCTTGTTGTTTTTGAGATTCTTCTAAAATATCTTTCTGTTTTTGTTTAATAATTTCTTGATCTGCAGGACTTATACTGGGTAAGTTATCAGGAAAAGATAAGGTTTTTCCTGATATTAACAAAGACAAACAGAGGGAAATGTTAACGTATGTTTTAATTTTCATATTATTAGAGTGTTAAAGTAATCCTTATTAAAACTATTAGTTAAATAAATAATAAGTGACTTGACATTAAAAGTATGGTCACGAATGGTAAAGAACCCTATTTTTATACAATTACATTCGTATTAATTTTCATTGCTACATACCTCTTAATATTTGTTTTTTACTGAAAATATTATCACTGATAGTCAGTCAGTAATTAATATTTTAAATAAGAATAGAAGTCAATATAGGATATTTAATAGTAAAGTAATACATTTTATGTGTATTTATATAAATAATGAAAAATTAATAACAAGTTAATATTATGTTGTTTTTTTACACTCAGTTAGATCTTTTTTACAGAAGAATGTACTGATGATATCACCGTAAAAATATTTTTTAGACTGTCGGTAATTGTCAATATTCCTGAGTTTTCTGCCAGTGATAAGTGAACAGTTAGCCAAAACGGTCCATCAAATTGTCCGAATTTATTAAAACACAATACTCTTATAGGTTTGACTTGAGTCGGGTAATGCTGCGGGGGCAAAGCTTTTATCTGACAGGTTTACGTGCGTTTTCTGGCGATCAGCATTGTACCGATAACCGATGTTTAGCTGGAATTATTAATTCATTAGTACATATATGAAAAGCCCGCTATTAGCGCTGACTTATGGGATTCTCTCAACGTTAATAGCGGGCAAAATTGTAACCCAATCAGTTACATTTAAAA
>NZ_CAWMEB010000220.1:0-739 GCF_963866145.1 Xenorhabdus sp. NBAII XenSa04 | reverse complement strand
GACTGCGATCCAGATACAAGGCTACGGGGGTATCAACTGGCATCGTCGCAGGGTGTTGCTGCTGATCATAGCGTTGCCACTGATCATAGTGTTGCTGCTGGTAATGTTGACGAATCGCAAAAGCCAACTGGTTGGCCCGTTCGTTGAGCTGACGGTAAGTCAGCGTTTCTCCCTCGAATACCAGCGCAATGTTATCCGGTGTCGCCACAACCTGTGCTTCAAACTGCTGTTGGAGTGTGCGGTTTTGCGGATACGGGACATCTGTCTGGTTCCAGCCATACAGCAGGGTATGACGTTCTGTGTCACTGAGGAACATTACCGATGAGATAGGCTGGTAGGGTTCACGCGCTACCGTGGATAAAATACACTTAACCTGACGAAGCAAACGCTGTGCCTGTTCGTCCGTCAGCCAGTCTTCACCGTAACTCAGTTTCACTATCAGGTTATCATTGTGTTCATAGGCCATCAGTAACACCGGATAATCTGTTTTTTCAATCGCTTTGCGGAATGTCAGCGTTTTCTCAATTCCGTCTTTGGCTCCACTCACCACAGGTGCCGGATAGTTTTCAAAAATCAGCAGGCTGTGGAATAAACGTGCTCCGTCCGGTTGCAGGCTGGCAAGTGACACTGCACTGTGGCTGTTGAGCGCGGCAATATCATTCTGTATTGCCTGTAAAACGTCGGCGACTGTCTGTGTGTTTTCCCACTGCACCATCAATGGCAACGTATTGATATACAG
>NZ_CAWMEB010000219.1:0-3433 GCF_963866145.1 Xenorhabdus sp. NBAII XenSa04 | reverse complement strand
GGCGGGAATAATCCCGCCACTTACTTGATTTACTTTTCGTATTTGAAATCTATATTAACTTTTGAGTTTTCTACATCCAAAGTGATTGTACAGCCATGCCAAAAAGGGGTAGCTTCTGATTGTATGTTTTTAATAAAAAAGCTCCTCAGTTCTTCCAGTAAATCGGTGAGATCATCTATAGCTCTGTCATCTGGATCAAACCAGTCTAAATTTTCATTTTTATCAATGTAATCAAATTCATACCTGCAACCATCTCTTTCTGGAAAAAGGTCAGCACGAACAATAATTTTCTTTGCATCTATTGGACCCACATTGAATAATAACTGTCCAATTTTCTGATATAGTTCTTGATCACCCATAGTTTATTTTCCTTCTGGAGAATTATTAAAGTTAAGGCGCACTGGTCTTTCTCCATCAATAGAGTACCTAACATTGAATTTATCTGGTCGCTGGCTATCACCAGTGTATGTAGAGGTAATTTTAACATCGACTGATTTGCCTTCTTTCAGGGCCTTACCCCATTCGTTTTCCATTTTCTTCCAAGCGCCTCGATTTAAATTAGGATCCATTGGAACCATGTTAATTTTCTCACCAGGTCCATTATAAATTGAGGAGATCAAATGACCACCATCATCGCCAGGGTTACCCTGATGGCCTGTCTTGCGTTGTTGATAACCGTTTCGGTCATTACGCGATAGGGTTAATGACGCTTCAACGATAGTTGGCCTGCTTAATGAATCAGTATGATACGTTTTATTTCCATCTACATGATAAATCTTATTTGGCTTAGGTTTATTCAGTTGTTCCTCCCAAGCGCCTTTTTTCCCTGATTCTGTATTGATAACAATGACCTCTGGCTTAGAACTC
Source organism: Xenorhabdus sp. NBAII XenSa04 (assembly GCF_963866145.1). Classification (NCBI taxonomy): domain Bacteria; kingdom Pseudomonadati; phylum Pseudomonadota; class Gammaproteobacteria; order Enterobacterales; family Morganellaceae; genus Xenorhabdus; species Xenorhabdus sp. NBAII XenSa04. Next base: position 2,566 of record NZ_CAWMEB010000219.1, on the reverse strand, counting down.
GGTGATCTTGCTTGTGAATTGTGGATCCCAGTTCTGATACTTTTCCCTGTTATTGAAAACCGTGTGTCTTCGCCACCCAGAGATTTTGCTGCGACTAGCCCATATTCCAGCGCTTGGCCTAACCCATTGGTATACTTATCAATGACGGTATGATCTTTAGCCGATTCATCAAAGGTGAATGCAATAACTTCAGGTTCAAAATAAAGTCTGCCAATGAAGGAATCTGCAGGTTCTAGTGCATCGTTAGCATAATAACGAAGATTATGAGCACAAAGTGTTGGGTTAGCCTGACACTCGTTTTTTAGGGATTCTCTCTCTGCTGCCAGTTTATTGCGCTCTTCTGCAATGATAGGTGCAATATCTTCACCTTTCTTCTTCGCTGCTGTGATTTTTTTGTTCAGTTCTATCAGTTCATGCTGAAAAAAATTATATTCGAGAACAATTTCACTTGCATTTGCACCACTGTTAACCCCTTCCGCACTATTGGTAGCAAAGGCACCGGCAATCCCACCGATAATTTTGCCGCCTGCCAGAATTTGTGCAGGATCATCGAAGGTGTTATACAGAGCCATCTTGCCAAGTTCAGCGGCAAGTGCACCGGCTGCTGCACCTCTTGCATCTCCGCCACCAATGTGTGCGGCAAGAGCTGATATTGCTGCATGGCTAATAGCCTTTCCAGGAATGCCTAATACTTTGCCATAGTCCCCTATAACATTTGCCCCTTCCGCATTAATTTGATTACCGGCATTGGCAAGCAATGCTGTAGCGAAATTATCTTTAAAGCTGCCACCATTAATTGCGGTATTTAGACTGGAACTGATGAGAGATTGTCCTGCAACACGTTGGGCAGTTGTAATCCAGTCTCCTTTACTTAGTAGAGGTAAATTTGAATTGGTTGATGAAACTGCAGCATTAGCCCCATCTTTAGCCGAAGACCAACCCATAGCAGCATCAAATCCTGATAATGCCCCTCCAATTACCATAGAAGTAATTATTGATTTAACGGCATCGCTATCACCCATTTCTTTGAAGGCTTTAGATAAATTCCCTTCATTTTCAACAAGTGAAACTGCTGCCTTAGAAGCTAAAGCAGCCATCCCAGCTGTAACTGCTCCTTGAGCAACCGCACTTCCTCCTGCTACTGCGCCAGCAGCAGGAGCTGCATACCCTGCAGTCACTGCAGTAACGACTACTGCAATAACCGCCCCTGCCATCGGGTGTAAGCTTTTTTTAGATTTGTCCCAACTATCGTAAGCATCCTTAACTTTAGTCCACTGAACATCATTTCGTTTATTTATATCTTTAATCCAAGATGTTTCAGGATTATTACCTAATAAATTAATAGCATTCTGTAAAGTTTGTCCATTTTTTACTTTAATATCAGCATTAATACCACTTGCTGCATCAACTATAAAGTTACCATTCCATCCAAGTTGTGGTAATATCCATTTTTCTGATGAATGACCTTTATCCTTTGTTTTAATAAAAAAACCTTCAGAAGTACTAAATTTTCTCTCATATTCAATATTTTTGGCAGCTTTAAAATTAACTGAACCATGAGTGCTGGTTAATGTGATATTTTTGCCGGCTTGTATTTTGCTCGCTTCATAAGTGCTGTCATCTCTACTTAATATATTTATATCCCCAGACGCAATAAACTCTGAAACTTTATTATTAGAACCATATTTAACTTCATTTATAGTTTCAAAATTCTTAATTTCATCAGAGGCTGCAGCATATAAATATCCACCTTTTGCAGCAATATTTATAGTAGCACCTAACCCTTTAGCAACTAATTTAGTTGCTTCAAATAAAATACTACCCTCACTATGTATATTTAACGAACCTCCACTAGTTAACTCTGTTACGTTTCTAGTTACTCTTTCTTGTCTTTTGGGGAAATCGTAAAAGTAATTTCTAGAAGATTTAAATTTTATATCGTTACCCGAAGATATATTTATATTTTGACCTGAAGATATTTTTGAACCTTCAGTTGTAATAGTATTTCCTGCAGAAAAAATAACATTTTTACCTGCATCCACATCAGTTACAGCAGGAATATCTGTTCTAATAAAATCAAAAAAATATCTTTTGAAATCATATTAATCAGACTTTCCAAAAAAATTTTGGATTCCGAAATTATTCCATCCATCTTTTACAGGGAATATAGAAGCAAGTAAATTTAAAGAATTCCCTGCTAATAATGATACTGAATTTCCTGCTGAAAACTTAGCACCCTCTGAATTAATATCATTTGATACATTAACTAGTAAATTTTCTCCAGCATGAATTTGAGTACGTAATTTTGGATCATCTGATTTAATCATGAATTCCAATTCATAGGGAGTAGAAATAGTATTTCCATTAAAGTCCTTATACTCTCTTGACGTAATGTCAAGATTCTGCCCTGAGTTTAAACTAATATCTTTATTAGCATTTAAAATCACACTGGTTAAAGATATATATTTTCCACTGCTCATTAAAATTGAGTTTGATGAATTTAATTTTGTAATAGGGACTAAATTTTCAAAAGATATTTGATACCAACTAAATGCCTTTTCAAAAT
>NZ_CAWMEB010000218.1:0-850 GCF_963866145.1 Xenorhabdus sp. NBAII XenSa04 | reverse complement strand
CGTTTAACCGATGTCATTAATATTCCGGACCGCAACACAATTTGGTGTTTCGAAAAACGGCTCGGACAGGCAGGGGCCAATGCGTTGTTTGAAGAAGCTAAACATCAACTTTCCGCTCAGGGATTCATTCCCCGGGGCGGTCAAATCATCGATGCCACGTTGATACCGGTACCTAAACAACACAATAAGAAAGACGAGAATGAACAAATCCGTCAGGGTAAAACCCCGGATAACTGGACGACAAACAAACGATGCCAGAAAGATACGGATGCCAGCTGGACGAAAAAACACGGAAAAAGTTATTTTGGCTACAAACTCACGATTAATGTCGATGTCAAGTACAAAGTCATTCGTCAGACCGCCACAGGAACCGCCTCTGTCCATGATAGCCAATATTTTGAAGCCGTTTTGGACAGAGCCAATACGAGTCGGGATATTTATGCTGACAAGGGGTATGCCAGCCATCAGCGTGAGCAGGCGTTGAAGGAACAAGGCTATCGTGTACATATTCAGAGAAAAGCGTCACGAAATAACCCGTTATCACACTGCCAGAAAGGACGTAATAAGAAAATCGCGCGCATCCGGGCACGGGTAGAGCATATTTTGGGTTCACTCACCCAGATGGGCGAAAAATTTATCCGGACGATAGGCCAATTACGTGCCAATTTCAGGATGACGTTAATGGCGACCTGCTATGATTTGCAACGTCTGGTTTATTTTGGAAAATCGGGCATTCATGCCTTTTAATCCTCGAAAAAGGAAGAAACCACCACGATTAATAAGGTCAATTTTATTACGGTTGGTGACAAAATTGACCTTATTTTTTCACAGGAAGTTTTTAGAGGTTCCC
>NZ_CAWMEB010000217.1:0-497 GCF_963866145.1 Xenorhabdus sp. NBAII XenSa04 | reverse complement strand
ATTCGCTTTTGTAACCTTTTACCCGCCGGACAAATGTATACATCACTGCCGTTGTCGTACTTGAAGAGAGACTTGTTAAAAATGCCTTTGCTCTCCGAACCTGAAGTGTCAATTTGTGGCACATTCGCCGTGATGCCTTGAGCATCCGCCTCTTTGATATCATTTCGACTGAAGTAGCCTTTGTCGGCTAACACGGTAATAGATTTCTTCCCCAACACCTTTTGGACTTGCCCGGCAACTAATGTCAGTTGACCTCGGTCTGTTGTCATGACGATGTCGTGGCAAACGATGAGAGGGTGCTTTGTATCGACCGCCGTTTGTACGTTGTAGCAGACTTGTCTTTCCATGTGGTGTGTTTTCATCAAGCGGGCATCAGGATCCGTCTGTGATATCTGTTTGTCCGGATGCTCATTAACTTGTTTTTCGAGTGCTTTTAGCTCAACTAAGCGCTGCTTTAGCCAGGCTAATTTCGATGCTGCGACGGTCGGATCAGACGC
>NZ_CAWMEB010000216.1:0-216 GCF_963866145.1 Xenorhabdus sp. NBAII XenSa04 | reverse complement strand
GATGGACAGGGCAATCTGTCCCCGATTGGCGCGCCGGGAGAACTGTATGTCGGTGGTGCCGGGGTGGCACGGGGGTATTTAAACCAGCCTGAACTGACGGCTGAACGGTTTGTGGTCAACCCGTTTGCTACGGATGAAGACAAGGCACGAGGTTATACCCGGCTGTATAAAACCGGGGATTTGGTACGCTGGCGGCCGGATGGCAAGCTGGACTAT
>NZ_CAWMEB010000215.1:0-393 GCF_963866145.1 Xenorhabdus sp. NBAII XenSa04 | reverse complement strand
CGTGGTAAACGTCGTTCCCTCACTCGGCCCATAGCCATTCAATAACTGCTGAGGCGGGCTATTACGCAGAACCTGAGCGATCACATGCGGATTAAGAACATCCCCTCCAACAATCAAGATATTGATCTGTGGGAGAACCGGAGACAACTCCGCTGCCAGTCGGTTAAACAATCCAACCGTCAGCCACAGGACAGTAATCCGATGGGTCTGTAAAACCTGTATAAACGCCTGAGGTGTCAATAAGGTTGCATGGTCGATGACCACCAGCGCGCCACCGTTAAGCAAAGGCGTCCAGACTTCGAAAGTACTCGCATCGAAAGCCGGATTAGCGGTAAAGGCAACCCGGTCATCCTGTCCGGTTTCAGCATAACCATTATTGATAACCAACCGAAC
>NZ_CAWMEB010000214.1:0-1082 GCF_963866145.1 Xenorhabdus sp. NBAII XenSa04 | reverse complement strand
TATTAATTCGGTGTTCAAATACGAATAATGGTTGTATTATGGAAAGATGAAAAAAGATACTCGACAACTTCCTCCAGAGATACAACAATATAATCGGCAATTGGTGATACGCATGTATCAACAAGGGATCTCGCGGAATACCATCGCTGAAACATTAGGTATCAGCTACAACAGCATTTGTATTTGGATAAGAGCCTGGGAAAACAGCGGAGATGAAGCCTTGCTTCAGGGCAAACGTGGGCGTCGCGCATTAGAACAACGTTTACTCAACCCCATTCAGGAAGAGAAACTTCAGCAAGTTTTACGCGATAAGACCCCGACACAAATGCAATTACCGTTTGCCCTTTGGGGACGTAAAGCCATTCAAGCCGTCATTTGGCAAATGTGGCGGATAGAAATTGCCGAAAGAACGCTGACTGATTATCTGAAACGTTGGGAATTTACCCCGCAAAAACCGCTTAAAAGAGCTTACGAACAAAACCCCAAAGCCATCGAAAAGTGGCATCAGGAGACCTATCCGGCTATCAAGAAAAAAGCCGCAGAGGAAGCGGCCGAAATTTGGTGGGGTGACGAAACGGGCCTCAAAAATACCTGTCAACATAGTCGTGGCTTTGCACCTAAAGGAAAAACGCCCGTTATCGATTTAAATGCAAAGCGCTTTTCAATCAATATGATATCAGCCATCAATAACCGTGGTAGCCTAAGATTCATGCTATACAAGGAGACGATGACCGCCAAAAAGTTATTACAATTTTTTCAACGGCTCATAAAAGAAGCCGGTCGTAAAGTCTATTTGATATTGGACAATTTGCGGGTACACCATGCCAAAGTCGTGAGATGTTGGTTGGAAAAATATAAAAGTCGCATTGAGGTGTTTTATTTACCGCCTTATTCCCCAGAATTAAATCCGGATGAATACCTTAATGGCGATTTGAAAAGTGCTCTTCGCCACTCATCGCCCGCAAGAAATCAGCAAGAATTAGAAAAAAAGACAAAAAGTCATCTCAGGAAGCTGCAAAGAAGAAATAAACATGTTGCTCGCTTTTTTCTGCACCCCAAAATTAATTATGCTGCATGATGGG
>NZ_CAWMEB010000213.1:0-2732 GCF_963866145.1 Xenorhabdus sp. NBAII XenSa04 | reverse complement strand
CTAAGGATGACGTGGTGATTAAGCCAATGTCTACCACGTAATTAACTAAAAAAACTGTGGGGATGATCTCCCAAAGTGATAATATTCAAAGAGATACTTTGATGACAAAATGCGGTGCTTATCCTTCGTGGGACCACGCTACCAAACAAACAAAAAAGTCGTTGTAATCGATTGAGCCACCAAAATCCTCAAAAGCTGCACAATAAGTTCTCCCTAGTATCGGAGTTCCCGAACTTGGTTGTATCGAACCTTCACTCCAACTGTTATCAAGATGACTACTCTCAGGACAATCGACAGTACATACTAGCCTTCCGTCTGTTCCCATGTATTTAAATGATTTACCATCATATTTATCTATTTCACTATCTCCATCGTCTGGCTTTGTCCATTGGGCATAAACTTCTTGTGTATCTTCATCGTATATTTTCACGTTATAACCATAACCCGCTTCTGTCATAAAAAAATACGAAATATACCACCCACTTTTTACATCAATAAATTTAAGTGTTTTCGTTATATTTATTACTATATCAGTAATAGTTATTTCCTTTGTTATAGTAAACATATTCCCTAACATGGGTCCCTGGAAACATGGACATTACGAGATGGATGGTTATCACTATCCTGATGGAAGTATTAATCATAATGATAAATAGTAACCTTTAGCTGCCTGCATTCAAAGTGAGTCATAAATAGTTTGTCATAATGATGAGACTCTTATATTTCTCATTTCTTTCCAAGTCGTTAACGAGGCTCTTTTCAAAAAAATTTTCACATTACGAATAAGCTGCCACATAAATTGGCAACAATGATTGCGTGTTACTGTTTCATGGAGTGATTGCCATAACCGTTCTATTTTGTTTAACCAAGGCGAGTAGACCGGAACAGGTGCAATGTCCGGCTGTGAAACCCCAGCCCGTTAAGGATCATTGCCAGAAAAGCGTCACCGTGAGAGACGGTATGCGATAAATATTTTGGGATAATGTCATCAATCATGCGGGGCAAACCGGTTTCATGACAAAAAGCGACGATAAGGCCAAGATGATCAAGACGTTTAATGGCGGGTACGGGTGTGGGCATATTCATTTTCCGGCAAATAAAAGTAATAGATCAAAATGGGCGATTACCGTCAATCCCACCGATGTCATTAATACAAAAAAACCTGTGCAAGATCACCCTATTTTTAAATCAGAAATACGGTGCGGAATGACGGATAATAGGAAAAAAATAGCAGGAATTGAAAATGATAAATTCTTATCTTAATCTTTGAACGATTAATTAAATCGGCTTTTCTATTGAGTTATAAAGCGTATCTAATTGATTAATACGTTGACGATAACTCTCTCTCAGACATGATATATTTTCCTTACATTGCTGACGTTTTTTCAGCCATGCCTTCTGATCATCGTACATCTCTCCTGATATCCCCATAGCAAATAACCCTCGCAGAAAATGGTATTTCACATTCATTTCTACATCCAGATCATTTAGTTTTGGGCTGGCGCAAATCGCCTTTTCATCTGACGCTCTGGCTTTCGTACAGTCAAAACTGGCAGCAAAACTAAGTGGTGGCAGGATATACAATAATAACAGTATATATCGCATTATTTCCCCTTATAAGAATAGCAAATAAATTCAGCGACTAATCCCCCAATAATCCCCAAGTAAGTATCTTAAGTAAAACATAATGGCATACTCTTCGTTTGAGACTCAAAGAAGTATGGCATAGCTTTTGTACAAATGCCATAAAGCAAAGTATGAACATATTCCCATTTCATAAATACACAATTAATTATCAACGAAATTAATTTTTATAAATTGCCTAATTGTATTGTCCAATTGATTATTAAAGATAATATTGCTGCTATTTTATCTTTCACATTATCTGTGAGGATGATATTCGGATATTCCATTTTTGTGATATGAGGATAAAGAATATAGGTTAATTCATTATTTTCTTCATCTCCCAAATCTTTTATGCTAGAGTAACATGTTGTTACTTGTGCAATATCTTGGGTAAGAATCCAGGATAATACAATATATTGGATTGGAGCATGTTTTTTCATCTTTGCAATTTGATCTGAGCCCATTTGAAATATGCTACTTGTATTAGAGTATTTATGGTACATATTCAGCTCATTAAGGTAGAAGAATCCTTGATTATGATATTCTTGCAAATCAACTTTTGTATCTTTACTTTCTACAAAGATTAAAACTGCTGCATGGTTTCCATGGAAGCGTATAAACAACTTTCCAAACTTTTCCTTAGCTACACTGATAAGAAGATCAATGAGTTAATATCCCATAGTATCTTGGAGGAAATCATCTGTGAGTAATAAATTAAACAATATGCTTGAATTAGCTAAAGAATTACACGCAATCGATGCTGCACCAAAAAGCTTGGTTAACGATCTAAAAAAAGCAGTAACTGATCGAAAAATAAACGATAAAATTAAAGTTGTTACTATGATGACAGAGGCTGAGATAAAACAACTTCGTGTACAATTCGGTATGTCACAAGCTATGTTAGCTCTAGCTCTAGCTCTAGCTCTAGCTCTAGCTCTAGCATTAGGAATGTCAAAAGAAAGTATTTCTAAATGGGAACGAGAAGAAAAGAAACCAAGTGGCCCAGCACTTAGAATGCTTCGTATTCTTAAACAACGCGGACCGGAAGTTTTACTGGATAGTTAAGAAATTGAATGAAAGCATAAATGCCCCACACTAATGAGATG
>NZ_CAWMEB010000212.1:0-88639 GCF_963866145.1 Xenorhabdus sp. NBAII XenSa04 | reverse complement strand
AACAGGTTGAATACGTGACCTCCGATAGCAAAGCATGCCGTGGAAGGTATTTTGGCACTGTGTATCTTATTCATTCGTAATAAAGAAGATAGTGGAACTCACAAAGTAAATTCGTGTGCCAGATGTGAATATAGAACGAACGCCGAGGTAAACGACGTTCGTAATTATTTAGCGGCAATGCAGGTTCACACTTGCCAGTAGAGGAATGATGTAGGGGAGGATATCAACAGGAATACATAAATAATTTGAGATGCTCAAATAATATATTGAAACCAATAGCAATTAATACCAGTCCACCAATAAGTTCTGCACGTTTGCCTAATAATGGCCCGATGTAGCGTCCGATTAGCATTCCCAGAGTAGCCATAATCATTGTCACCATTCCGATGGCCATTGCGGTATGTAATATATTTACCTGTAAGAAGGCGAGACCAACACCAATTGCCATTGCATCCAGACTGGTTGCAATGGCAGTAAATATTAATGTTAATGAACTATAGCGATGGGGTGTAGTGGATTTAATCGTGGTTTCTGGCTCGCGTTTGAAACTTTCGACAATCATCCGGCAACCCAGGATAAACAATAATGAGAATGCCACCCAATGATCCCATTCCATAATATATTGGCTGGCATAAAGCCCCAGAGACCAGCCGATTAAAGGAGTGCAGGCTTCAACTAAACCAAAAATGAGGCCAGTGCGGATTGCTTCACGTAAATGTGGGCGACGAAGAGCTGCTCCTTTACTTACGGCAGCAGCGAAAGCATCCATGGATAGAGCTAATGCGAGGGTAAGAGTTGTATAGAGATTCATTAAAATAACCTCGGCTGGGTGATTCCACATACACATAAATCACCCCCAACCAATGGTGATATTATGTGTCTATGGTCTTGCCAACCGATTTGGCATTCGTACCACGTTTTATGCAAACGAGTATGTTGATACGAATTTTCCAGAAGAATTCTGGAACAGGCTACTCCCCAATGACTGGAGTGGACAATATCATATTTGGTATAAAAGGCAAAAATATTTTACATACGTTAAATAATGAATTGATAATGGTTATCATTATCTTTTGAGATGAAAAATAAGGCTGATGAAAAATAAGGCTGATATAGTGTTGCAGCCTTATTTAAAATTGATCTGAATCAGAGAAGGGTTATTTGTTATTCAGCAGAAATTGATAAATTTTTTCTAAGTCATCTGGGTTTGTTACAGCAACATATATTTTATTTGACTCAAAATCTATCATTAAAATACCATCTTCAGATAAATTCATTGCTTTAATTTGGTCATAATTAAAGAATCGGTTGGAATAATAAAAGCCTTTTTCTTTGAATATGAGTTTAGGTGAACGAATATAACCAAGGTATATTGTCACTAAGATGATAAAAGATAATAGATAAGTCGTTAGTGGAGTACCTTGCGCTATCACATTATTGTAAATAATGATAGTCATTAAGGCGATAAATATTAAAGCATCAATTCGATGTTTTCTTTTTAATTTTATGTTTAACAGAGTCTTGCCTTTGAGATGATTGATGATAATTTCGTCATAAACAGCAAAGACGAGCATTAATAAAATTGAAATCATCAATATGATGTCATTCAGGCTCATTGTTACCTCTGATTTTCTAACTTATAGCTCTTGTCTTTACCAATGAGGGAGGAAATTTCCTCCCCATATTTTTAATAAATCAATTTTCTAACAAAACTATTTAACTAAGCCCAGAAAACCGAAATGATAACCGATGATGCCGATGACGAAGAAACCAATAATGATCCATAGAGGGTTTACTTTTTTCCGTAATAGCCACATACAGCCAAAGGTCAGCAATAGCGGGGCAATACCAGGGAGCAACTGGTCAAGAATGGTTTGGATCGTTGTTACTTTCTCTACTCCTGTTATGGGATCAGGTACTTTGGAAATAACAAATGGAATATTGACTTTCGTCCAGCTATTAACTAAGGCTCCCATCACGAATAGCCCCAGAATTGACGCTCCTTCTGTCATCTTTTGCAGGAAACCGCCACCCATATCTTTAACGATGTCCATTCCTTTTTTATAGCCATAGGCGACACCATAGTAGCGGGTCAATAAACGCACCAGGTTGAATAAAAAGAAAAACAGAATAGGGCCAAGCAGGCTGCCACTCATAGCAATGCCTGCCCCAAGTGCTGCAAAAACAGGACGGACGGTTCCCCAGAAAATAGGATCACCTACACCCGCCAAAGGTCCCATTAAGCCCACTTTAATACCGTTGATGGCACCATCATCGATATTAGCGCCGTTGGCTCGTTGTTCTTCCATCGCCATTGTGACGCCCAGAATAGGGGCTGCGACATAAGGATGCGTATTGAAAAACTCAAGATGGCGTTTGATAGCCAGTTTGCGTTCTTCGGTATTTTCGGGATAGAGACGACGAATAGCCGGGACCATTGAGAAACAGAAACCCAATGCCTGCATACGTTCGAAGTTCCATGAACCCTGTAATAAATTAGAGCGCAGGAAGACACCATTGATATCGCTTTGTGTCAGTTTTTTCTGCCCCATGTTTGTTGTATCTGACATATTGTTCATCCTCTTAATCTAATTCGTTATCAAGGTTATTTGGGGTATTACCCGCAGGAGCAGCGGTCTGTGACTGGTTGTATTTAGGACTGAGTTGGATATACAGGATTGCCAGAACAGCGCCAACGACACCGAGTATAACGAGATTCTGAATATATACAGCGGCCACAAAACCGAGATAAAAGAATGGCATCAGGTAGCCAGCTCGCATCATGTTAATCACCATTGCATAACCAACAACGACGATCATACCGCCAGCAATATTAAGGCCAGTGGTAACAACTTCTGGAATAGAGTTCAGCATACTCTGAACTTCAGAGGTTCCGACAGACAATGCAACAACCAGTGCAGGCAAAGCAATACGCATTGCTTGCAGTATTAAAGCAGTAATGTGAATGATGGTGATAGCGCGTAGGTTACCATTTTCAGCAGCCTTATCTGCTGCGTGTTGGAAACCGACGGTCATAGTACGGACAATAATGGTAAGAACCTGACCCGCCGCAGCCAGTGGAATTGCCAGCGCGATACCTGCACCAACATCTTGTCCACCGGCGATAACCAGAATGGCCGAAATAATGGATGCCAGAGCTGCATCAGGGGCAATTGCTGCACCAATGTTCATCCAGCCCAGGGCGATCATTTCCAGTGTACCGCCGATGATAATGCCGGTTTTTATATCACCAAGCACTAAACCGATCAATGTACAAGCAACTAATGGACGGTGGAATTGAAATTCATCAAGAATGGACCCCATACCCGCAATACAGGCGACGATGAATATCAATAAAAGTTGAACAACGGTAATTTCCATTGTTTTCTCCTGTAACCAAATGTCATTTGGTAAGAATTTCGTTATTGAGTAATGGTTAATAAAAAAATATCTGTTTTTGTTTTTTAAGCTTTTTTGAGCAGATCCATCATATTTAAGCGTGTATCGCTGGCAACTTTGCGTGCCTCAAGCTCGATACCGCGAGAATTCAGCTTTCCGAAAGCATTAATATCTGTTGCGTCAACAGAGATAGCATTGTTGATTTGGGTTTTACCTTGTTTGAAAGCCATGCCGCCAATATTGACAGATTCCAGTGAAACACCGCCTTCTACAATACGCAGTACATCAGTTGGGTTGGTGAATAACAGCATAACGCATTCACCAGCATATTTAGGGTTATTGTAAACACGGATACACTTGGCAATATCGACTACATGTGCACTGACCCCAGGAGGTGCAACCTGCTTTAATAACGTAGAGCGTACAGTATCTTGTGCTACTTCATCACTGACTACAATGATACGCTTGACGTTGGTCTCTTTTGTCCAGCGAGTTGCAACCTGACCATGAATAAGACGATCATCAATGCGAGCAAGGGCAATTTTCATGTGACCACCAGCAACAGGTTCAGTAGTCTGGGAAGTCATGGGGGTAGCTGATTGGGTTGATTCAGGTTTATCAGCCTCTTTGGCTGGCTCTGTTTTAAGGGCTCGAATTCCTTCTTTCCCTGTTTCCAATGCAACAGAAACCAATTCTTCCATTGATGGATCATCATCACGGCACATAAAGGCTTCAACCAGCATAGGTATGTTCACGCCAGTGATGATTTCGTAATTTGCTTTGCCCATTACGATACGGTTTGCCGCATTAAATGGACTGCCCCCCCAGGTATCGACAAAAAATAAGACCCCTTGCGTTGTATCAAGCAACTCCAGTTTCTTATTGTATTTCTCGAATAACGTATCGGCATTTTCACCGGGGACAAAGTCGATATAAGAAACGTTTTCTTGTTCCCCAATCAACATCTCTGTGGTGCGAAGCAATTGCTCCGCAGCAGCCCCGTGTGTGCCAATCATAATGGCTATACTCACTTGTTTTCCCCTTTCTGTAACAATTGAACTCGGATTTATTGCAAGTTCATATTTAATATTTCCAATTATGTTGCACTATACCCATCGCCTTTCAAGATGAAGGCCTTGAAGTTCATAGGGTATATCTATTAATAATCATGACAACTATTAACGAATATGATAGTTACAAACATCGTATTTCATCGAGGATCCATCTCAACTATTTCATTTCTCATAGCTTTATATTTCGTTACATAAGAAAATATGTCATTAGATTATCATTGGAAGCATTTAAGAAAATTGCTATCAGTCAGAAAATTCAATATAGGCTATTTTGAGAGGTTAAAATAAGATTTTTATTTTACTTATCACGAATAAATAACTTATTTTACTTTGAATTTTTATTTTTATGCTTTTTGTAACTGTTTTAGGTGACATTTTATTAATTTTTAGATAAAAAAATTTTGATACCTTAGACCGGAAAGAAGAAAAAATGTACTTAATTGATCCGTTTCAGCCAAAAAAAATCCCTACTGTATAGCAGGGATTTTTTTCAGATAAGTCAGGTTTTACCTAAAATAGGTAACAGTTTAACTTATGAACATATTAATTAAGTTACAGATTTGATTAGTCACACTGTACTTTTATTGCCAAACCGCCACGTGATGTTTCGCGGTATTTGGCGTTCATGTCCTTACCCGTTTCGTACATGGTTTCAATAACTTTATCAAGAGAAACCCGCGGTTCGCTGGTTCGGCGCAATGCCATACGGGCAGCATTGATAGCTTTAACTGAAGCAATGGCATTACGTTCAATACATGGAACCTGTACCTGTCCCGCAACAGGGTCACAAGTCAAACCCAAGTTATGCTCCATGCCTATTTCGGCTGCGATGCACACTTGCTCAGGACTTGCTCCAAGTAATTCTGCAAGACCTGCCGCTGCCATTGAACAGGCAACGCCTACTTCTCCCTGACAGCCGACTTCTGCCCCAGAAATGGAAGCATTCATTTTATACAGAATGCCGATTGCACCTGATGCCAGGAAGTAGCGCGTATACAGCTCTGGCGTAACAGGCTCGATACAATGGTTGTAATAAGCCAGTACTGCCGGCACGATCCCGCATGCGCCATTGGTTGGTGCGGTAACAACACGCCCACCAGCGGCATTTTCTTCATTGACTGCCAAAGCGAACATATTGACTAAATCAACAACATTCATTGGATCATTAGACAGTTTATTTGATGAAGTCAGCATACGGTGCAGAGCGGCTGCACGACGAGGGACACGCAGAGGTCCAGGTAAAACACCTTCTGTATTCAAGCCTCGTTCAATGCAGACCCGCATGGTGTCCCATACATCTGCAAAGTATTCAGAAATTTCTTCTTTGCTATGCAAATCCAGCTCGTTTTTCATCATCAAGCCAGAAATAGACAGCCCTGTTTTGCTGCAATTCATCAGCAAATCAGCAGCAGAGCTGAATGGGTAAGACACAGGTTTAGTATCCTGAGATGGCTTACCGAAATGTTCTTCATCAACAATAAAACCACCACCGATAGAGTAGTAAGTTTTGCTGTAAACTTTTTTGTCACCTGCAATTGCATGGATCTGCATACCATTTTCATGCAATGAAAGGTTATCGCTACGGAAATTCATACCTCCGTCACGAGGAAAATCGACTTCATGTAAACCATTTGCCAGCGGCAAACGTTGAGTTTGCTCAACATCACGAATAAAACCAGGGATTGAATCAATATCAACAGTAGCGGGCATATTACCTGCCAACCCCATGATAATGGCGATATCCGTATGATGACCTTTCCCGGTTAATGAAAGTGAGCCGTACACATCAACAGCTACACGCGTGATAGAGGACATCAGCCCCTGGTTTACAAGATCATCGACAAATTGTTTTCCTGCTTTCATAGGGCCAACAGTATGAGAGCTGGATGGGCCGATACCCACCTTAAACATGTCGAAAACGCTAATCACGCCAGACTCCTTAGAGAAGAAAGATATATAGTATATTTATAATTAAAGCGCGTTACTTTACTGTTATTTAGTGGTGTTGATAAAGGAGTTTACAGTTTTTTTTTAATTATAATAGCTATTGATATGATTTTGGATAATAAATGTGCAAATTTATAACCTCTCGCAAGCGTTCCTAGAGTGATTTTTGAACTTGCTGTGCCAGTTGGTAAATAATGGCAGCGGTTAATCCCCAAATCATCTGTTTACGATACCAGTAAAAATAGATCCGATGTTGTCGGTTTCGCCGCTTAATATCCAAATATCGATAGCAAGGAAGAGAGAGTGCATCAAAAAGTGGAATTTCAAAAATGCTGTCTACTTCTGTTGGATTGACCTGAAAAGAAAAGGGGGGCGAAACTAACCCGACGACAGGTGTAACACGATACCCGCCACTACTGTCCAATGGGGCGAGTTGCCCCAGAACTTGTACCTGATGATGTAGGATGTTGACTTCTTCTTCTGTTTCACGCAAAGCGGTAGCGATCAATGAATGATCTTCCGGATCGGCTGCGCCACCGGGAAAAGCAACTTGCCCCGCATGTGAACGTAAGCTTTTGGCGCGTTGAGTCAATAAAAGTGTTGGCTCTGGCTTACAAATAATTGGCAATAATACAGCAGCATTCCGCTGATTATTGCTTAGATACTTTGGTTGTACAGGCAGTTGCAATTGAAACCGATGAATAAAATCAGAAAGAGATGTCATGATAGTTGGCGTTCCCTTAATTTAGGCAAGATATGTCCAAGTTTATCGAATGTTTCCTGATACTCTTTTTCCGCAATGCTATCTGCAACAATACCACCACCAGCCCAGCAGTATATTTTTCCTTTTTCTGTCAGAAGAGTACGTATAGTGATATTGCTGTCCATTGTACCGCAGAAACTAATATAGCCAATAGCTCCACAATATCCATGTCTGCGATGTGGTTCTAATTCTTCGATAATTTCCATAGCCCGAATTTTTGGGGCACCAGTAATGGAACCACCGGGAAAACAAGCCCGTAGTAAATCGGTTGCGTGATACTTATCTGGCAGTGTGGCTGTAATGGTACTGACGAGATGATGCACTGCCGGGAAAGGTTCAACGATAAATAATTCTGGAACTTTGACCGACCCTGGTGTTGCAACACGTCCGATATCATTTCTCAGGAGATCAACAATCATCAGATTCTCAGCGCGGTCTTTACGGGAATTGGATAATTTTTCAGCTTGCAATTGATCTTTTTCCGGATCTTGAGCGCGCGGCAGTGTTCCTTTGATTGGTCTGGTCTGGATTTTCTTATCTTCCAACAATAAAAATCGTTCAGGTGAAACACTCATAATGCAATTTTCGGGCAAGCGGATAAAAGCTGAAAAAGGAGCACGGTTACATTCATTCAGTTGCTCGAATGCCTGCCATTCATCACCTTGATAATCGGCATGAAAACGTTGGGCCAGGTTGACTTGATAGCAATCGCCATCACGCAAATAACGGTGGATCTGAGCAATTTTTTCATGATATTGCTGTTCACTCATATTGGATTGCCATGAATTGGTGAGAGCAAAATCGGTTTTTTGATTTTTGGTGTGTGATTTTAGCCATGCCAGACGGTTATCAATATCGTGGTAACTGAGTAAAGTCGCTTTTTGCTGATGATGGTTAATAATAAGACACCAATCATAAATCCCAATCGCCATATCTGGAAAATCCAGTTCATTAATGGCCGTAGCGGGTAACTTTTCAGTTCGTCGTCCGAGGTCATATCCCCACATTCCCAGTGCTCCCCCCTGAAATGGCAATTCGGGATCAAACTGTGCGGTAAGATTACAGGCATGGAGATACTTTTTCAGTAATAGAAAGGGATCATCTTGTGAATAAGAAACTGCATCATGACTTTTGATTTCTGTCGATTCCCCTTGGGTTACAAGAGTTACAATAGGTTCAGCCACAAGAATATCAAAACGATTATGTGGATGTTGGGCTGCACCTGAATGCAACAACATTGCCCAGGGAGAAGCAGAAAGTGGAGCGAAATAACAGGTAGCAAGATTAGGAGAATAAGGTAACTGACGTTTTTGTAATGCAATCTTCATGGAGGAACCCGTATTGGCTGGGCAATTGAAAAAATAACTGATTAGTACGCGGAGAGTACCATAGAATGGTATACCTGTTCACTGGTTGTTACACTGCAACTTAAAATTGATTGAGTATATAATCACAGCTTGTCGCTAATTATTGTCGTATATTTGAGGTTAAAGCTATGTTTTCAGGTATGCCAGCATTATCCCATGAAGAGCAGCAAGTCGCAGTAGAAAGGATCCATCAACTTATTTCTGAAGGAATGGGAAGTGGAGAAGCCATTGCTATTGTTGCTCAAGAATTGCGGGAAAAGCATCAGGACAAAGAGCAGATCCATGTTTTATTTGAAGATGATGTAAAATAGCAGCAACGCATTTTTAACAAAACTCACATAATGACTTTCTATTACATGTTAGTTTAACCGAACATTTAATCCATATGATTTGGATGGTAATAGGAGGTAATATGAAGATAAGTTCATTTATTCATCGTACTGGGTTGTTGAGTATAACTGTTGTGTTTTTCCTTTCGTTTGCTGCGTCAGCTGTTGAAAATGATCATGTGGCTAAATTTGTTTCCTGTAAAAACTTGGCTAAAGATCAAATTGCAGCGCAAGTTAAGCAAGATTTTTTACAAAATCGCCTTAAGCATTGGGGTAAAGACAGGCAACAACTGGGTACAGGAAAACCCGTTGCGTGGGTAAATGTCAATGATATTACTGGTGATAAAGATACGTTACAGATTCCGCTTATTGTCCGGGGTTCCAAAAAAGACAAAAGTTACAATGCCACAATTGATTGTCAAAAAGAGACTATCAGTTATCGTGAAGTTAAATAAACAAATTGTCATGACAGCTTCAAATGTATTCGGGATACTAGAAATGTATCCCGTTTTATTTAATGAGTGAGGGTTCTTTATGACGGAATTACGAAAACTTTATCCAGCTTATGACGCATATAAAACCGGTTATCTGGATACTGGGGACGGGCATCAAATTTATTGGGAGCTTTGCGGTAATCCTGAAGGTAAACCTGCGGTATTTATCCACGGAGGGCCCGGTGGGGGAATAGCAAATTATCATCGGCAGTTATTCGATCCGGAGCATTATCATGTCATGTTATTTGATCAACGTGGCTGTGGCCGTTCCAAGCCTCATGCAAGTCTTGAAAATAATACAACATGGCACCTGGTTGATGATATTGAACGTTTACGCCAGCAGATGGGAGTTGATAAATGGCTGGTTTTTGGTGGTTCATGGGGGTCAACGTTATCTCTGGCTTATGCGCAAAAACATCCGAATTCTGTATCAGAATTGGTATTAAGGGGAATATTTTTACTCCGACCTCAAGAATTGCAATGGTATTATCAGGAAGGCGCTTCCCGGTTTTTTCCGGAAAAGTGGGAGCGTACACTTTCTATTCTTTCTGAAGAAGAATGTACTGATGTGATAAAAGCTTACAACAAACGTCTCACGAGTAATGACCTTGCAGTGCAGTTGGAAGCGGCCCGTTTATGGAGTACCTGGGAAGGGGAAACTGTCACACTATTACCTTCTGAGCATGCAGATTCATTTGCAGAAGAACAGTTTGCGTTGGCGTTTGCACGTATTGAAAACCATTATTTTATCAATAACGGTTTTATAGATGAGACACAGCAGTTATTAGATCATGTCGACGTTATCAGACATATTCCCGCAGTCATCATTCATGGGCGTTATGATATGGCATGCCAGTTACAGAATGCCTGGGATTTGGCGAAATCGTGGCCAGAGGCAGAGTTTTATATTGTAGAAGGTGCAGGCCATTCCTTTGATGAACCGGGAATTTTGCATCAGTTAATTACAGCAACTGATAAATTTATTGGAAAATAGATGTGATAACCACTCGCTTATGCGGTGGTTACCTCTTTTTTCATATTTAACGGTTTTTGGGCTCATAAGGTAAGCGCGACAAATATCTCGACTGTTGGCGATAGTGGTTCAATCGTTGTTGAAAATATTCCCGCAGGTGTTGTGGTTGAGTTTGCTCAACAGTGTCCGGAATGACAGGTATATTATAGCGCTCTTTAAATGCAACCCCCGATGCCGCCAGATCAACATTGACCTTATCCATCTCATTTTTAGATAACTTGGCTAAGTTACGCTCCACCATTTCCTCTCCAAAAGTACTATATATTCCCAGAGGTTAAAATTAATTGAGTCTTCTTGATTTGGCAAGACATTATTTGCATAAAAAAACATCTCTTAAATATTAATAATATCAATTCTCATTTTTATTAAATATTGATTCTTTGGTTAAATATTTAATCAAATAAAACTGATTCTTATTTTCTTATATTTAATGAGATTTATTCTTGCTATAAAATAAAAATATTTCATTAAATATCAACTTGTTATATTTTAAAAATTTATCTTTGTTTTATTGGTTTTTAATGGGCATAATATGGATAATTTAATAAAGTTCTAGGAGGTGGGCTAATGTTAAAACAAGAAATGATCACGAAATTAAATGAGCAATTAAATCTGGAGTTTTATTCTGCTAATTTGTACCTGCAAATGAGTGCATGGTGTGGTGATAAAGGTTACGAAGGTGCGGCTGCATTTCTGAGAACCCATTCACAAGAAGAAATGCAACATATGCAGCGTTTATTTGATTATCTGGGCGATACAGGAGCAATGCCTGTACTGGGGGCTATTCAGGCTCCACCTGTTGAATTTCATTCTATTTCTGATGTGTTCAATCAAACCTATGAACACGAAAAATTGATCACGGAAGAGATCAATAAATTGGCTCACTTAGCGATGACAATCCAGGATTACTCTACTTTTAACTTCTTACAGTGGTATGTGGCTGAGCAACACGAAGAAGAAAAATTATTCAAATCTATTTTGGATAAACTGGATATGGTGGGTGAAAGTGGTAAGTCTTTATTTTTATTGGATAAAGATTTGAAAGGACTCTCAGTTCCAGCTCATGCTTAAGAAAGCACTAAGGTAAATTAATCTGCATGATTTTTAACGTAATTCCTGTTTTTTGCTTATTTTTAAGCAGGAATTACACCTTTTTCTTTTATCTCCTAATTTTTGTTTTTTGCGCAGTGCTTCACAGGTCAGGACTTCCACCACAGATTAAATTTATCGTTTGTTATAAAATCCCCTTTAAGCATAAAAATTCATCTGTATATTAAAGGGTTACCTATCATGTCTATTTTTAATATCCGTTCATTCTGGAGCAATTTGTCTGCTTTGGTTGTTCTGTTTGTCGGTATGTCCTGCCAGCAGGCTTTAGCCCATGCTCATTTGAAAGATCAGACTCCGGCAGAAAATACAACGGTGGAAGCCGCACCACAAGCTATAACCCTGAGTTTTTCAGAGCGCATTGAACTTGGGTTTAGCAAAGTAAAATTAATTGGCCCAGAAAAAAAAGAGATTAAAACAGGTAAGCTAGCACTTGATCCTGCGACTAAAACCAAACTCATCCTGCCTGTAGAGGACAAACTGGCAGCAGGGGAATATCGTGTTGACTGGAGTGTTCTTTCTGTCGACGGTCATAAAACGAAGGGTGTTTACAATTTTACTGTAAAATAATGATTTCACTTGAGGTGTTATACGTACTCTGCCGATTCTTGCATTTTGTGGTAGTTATGCTGATGTTTGGGTTCAGCTTGTTCACTACTCTACTTGCTTCAGGCCATTTTTTAGTTTTGATTAAAAAACGGTTGAAAGTCGGTCTGGCAATTTGCACGGTATTGGCTTTTGTTACCTCAATGGTCTGGTTTATTGTACAGGCGGGGTTAATGGGGGATGGCTGGCACGACGTTTATCAGTTTGAAATATGGCAGGCAGTGTTAACAACTTCTTTTGGTAAAGTATGGCAATGGCAATTGTTGGTTGCTGCTCTTGCTGTTGTGGGAATATTCTTTTTACGTACTAATGCTGGAGATTCTAACACAAAGAATTTCTTATTATTAGGCTGCTCTGTCATTTTGCTTTCAAGCCATGCTTTTATTGGTCATGCTACTATGTATGAAGGGGAGCGTGGTTTGCTGCTTCAGGTGAATCAAATTGTACATCTGCTTAGTGCAGGTTATTGGTTCGGAGGGCTATGGCCTTTTTTGTTATGTCTGCAATTCTTGCAGCTAAAAGATATCTCCAAACCAAACTCAGCTTTTCACCAGATGGATAGTTATAGTATGGAGAATAGTCTGTATGCTGAAAGTGTCGTTGCAATGAGGCGATTTTCTAACTACGGGCACATAGCTGTTTTTTTGGTGATTATCACAGGAATTATAAGTAGCGCCATTTTAATTCCTGGTTGGCTGACTTTTGATGCCCCTGCTTCCGAATATCAGTCAATGCTATGGCTGAAAATCATACTTGTTACAGCTATGGTTCTTTTGGCCTTAATCAATCGTTATATTCTGGTGCCCAAATTAAAGCAGAAAGGACGTTATGAATTACTCATAGTGGACAGTTGGTTGGAAATCATACTGGGAACTGGTGCTCTATTGTGTGTTGCTATCTTTGCGACAGAGCCTCCAGTGTGATCCTTGAATAGTTGGTATTAGCTTGGATATACGCATAGGGTTGTTAAGTATGATTTTTAAGTTGTGACCAATAAATCTGCAATTTATAAGACGGTGGGTATATAAATAAGAAAAAGGGCGGTAGAATTCAGCTTATATGTTTATCAGGGGGATGATAATGAAACGAGTATTTTGGTTTTTATCTTTTTTATTTTTCTCTTTCCAGGGGATTGCTGCTCCAATACAAACCATTAGTAAGTTACAGTTTGGGAAACAATGGGCTTTTACTCGTGAAGAGGTTATGCTCGATTGTCGTTCAGGAAATGCGCTGTTTGTGATCAATCCCAGTACGCTTATGCAATATCCCCTCAATGAGCGTGCAGTAGAAATGATGAAAAATAACCAAGTTATTGCAACCCCGCTAAATACAATACTTTTGGATGATCCTGATCATCGCAATCGAAAAATCAGTATTGAGCCATTTCAGAAAGCGGCTATGGTGCTATGCAATGATCAAGCAAGTAATGGTAAAGCAAGCGATAAAAAATAACCGTAATTTTTACTGCTGATATGTATGTTAATTAACGAGCTAAATAATTAACAAAATTTGGTAATTTACCGTGAGTCAACTACTCTTTAAGAGGTAAGTTGTTCTACGTCTCAATGGCATTTTAGCACACGGCTCTCTAAACAGAGCCATTTTCCCTAGGCCGAGTAGAGGAGTGAGCTCGGCCTTTTTTTGTTATGTTTACCATGAGAACTGAATAATTTTATTCTTTTTTTGCAAGATCATCTCTTTTTCTTAACTTGTATAATCTATTCAATATACCTTATGGATTTCAAGATTTAGTGTGGCTGCAGATAAATGCCTAAATAGCAAGTGGCCAATTGCTCGTTTTTTGGTGAAGTGTTTGATAATAATATGAGCAGGGGCACGATTTTGGCTGCAAATTAGGTCATTTTCTAAATAAGCTGTGATAACTAACTGAATTTTATAAGTGGATACGGGTAAAATATAAAAAGAAAATTTTAATTCTGAGATTCAAGCGGTATTCTGGGACAGTGACATAAGGATAGTAGAAGATTTACCAGAATGGTTTGATGTCCTTGGGAAACTTATCTTGTTGTTCTATTGTTATTAAATTGTTTCTTATCTGGCTGTTGTGTAGGTGTGTATGGACAAATGTGAATTCTATCGGGAACTATCAGATAGCTTGGTAGCTCTATTATCAGGCGAATATAATTTGATCGCATCTCTTGCAAATTCAAGTTCATTGTTATATGAACGTTTGGATAATGTTAATTGGGTTGGCTTTTACTTGGTAGATGGTGATACCCTAGTTTTAGGGCCGTTCCAAGGTAAAATTGCTTGTGTTCGTATTCCTATAGGAAAAGGTGTATGTGGAACTGCTGTAGCAAGGAATTGTATCCAGCGTATTTCCGATGTACATACTTTTCCCGGTCATATAGCTTGTGATTCTGCCAGTAATGCTGAAATTGTCCTTCCTTTGGAAATTAATGGGCAAGTTATTGGCGTTTTGGATATTGACAGCACGGTTTTTGATCGGTTTGACGAATATGATGAATATGGCTTAAAAGCGCTTGTTAGCAGGCTTTGTGAGCATTTGGGGCAATGTGTTGTGCCAAAATATCTGCAACAGAATGTAACTTAACCTATGTATGACGTGGCATTTATCAGCAACACTATTATAATGTCGCCTGTTCATGCCTGCGCTGGTTGGCAAAACCGTTGTAATCAGGAAATTTCATGGAAAATCAACCTAAGTTGAACAGTAGTAAAGAAATCATTGCTTTTTTGGCTGAACGATTCCCGCTTTGTTTTGCCGCAGAAGGCGAAGCACGTCCTTTAAAAATCGGGATCTTTCAGGATATCGTTGAACGTATTCAGGGCGAAGAGTGTTTAAGTAAAACACAGCTCCGTTCTGCTCTGCGCTTGTATACTTCCAGTTGGCGCTACCTTTATGGAGTTAAAGAAGGAGCTCAGCGTGTTGACCTTGATGGTAATGCGTGTGGTGAACTGGAAGCTGAACATATTGAACATGCGCGTCAGCAATTAACGGAAGCTAAAGCTCGGGTACAAGCTCAACGAGCTGAACAACGTGCCAAAAAACGTGAAACAGAAAACGTATCTGACAAGAAAAGCGAACGTCCTGTGAATAAAAAGGCAGCGCCTCGTCGTCGCCCGTCAACAGGTAAAAAAGATGAAAAACGTCCATCACGTTCGCCAGATCATCTGCAACAATCACGTAAGCCAGCAGATAAAACAACCAAAAAAATTGCACAACCTGAATTAACCTCAGTAACAGATGTATCCTCTCTGAAAGTCGGTCAGACAATCAAAGTGAATGTAGGGAAAAGCCTCATGGATGCTTCTGTGCTGGAAATTGCAAAAGATGGTGTAAGAGTGCAATTACCTACTGGTTTGGCAATGATTGTACGCGCAGAACACTTAAAGTTCTGATACGGAGGCCAACTTGGGCATGAACAAACTCATTACTTTGGCTTTCGTTTTAGTACTATCATTTTCTGGTATGGGGCATGCAAGTACTGTTAATGACAGTGTAAGCCGTAATAACAATGCCACTAATTCTGATGTAGCTGGTGTTGGTACAGCAGGTGGAAATAATCTCCTTGCTGTTACTATCAATCAGTTACCCGATCTAAAGCCAGAGCTACAACATCCGACAGTGAGTAAACGGATCGTTTCCCGTTTTCTCCGTTCTCATTACCGCAATTTTAGTCTGGATGCTGATTTTTCAGGTAAGGTTTTCGATCGTTACCTAAATATGCTGGATTATGGACACAACGTTTTTCTGGCATCAGATATTACACAATTTGCTGCGCAAAAAGGGCTCTTAGGCAAAGAGCTTGAAAATGGTGATCTGCATCTTCCATACGCATTATTTAATTTACAGCAGAAACGCCGTTTTGAACGCTATCAATATGCACTTTCTCGATTGGAAAAGCCCATCCATTTAGATGGCAACGATACACTTGAAACCGAACGTGATAAAGCACCTTGGTCTAACAGTGTTGAAGAATTAAATAATCTTTGGGATGCCAAGATTAAATCCGATTGGATAAATCTCAAACTGTCAGGTAAAAATGACAAAGAGATCAAGGAAGTACTGACAAAACGCTATCGGACTTTATTGAAACATCTTACTCAGAGTAAAAGTGAAGACGTTTTCCGAACAATTATGATGGCTTTTGCTCGTGAAATAGATCCGCATACTAGCTATCTCTCTCCTCGTGATACAGAACAGTTCAATTCAGAGATGAGCCTTTCTCTTGAAGGTATTGGGGCTGTTTTGCAGTATGATGATGAATATGTATCTGTTCGCTCACTGGTTGTGGGAGGGCCAGCAGCCAAAAGTAATTTACTCAAAGTCGGAGATAAAATTATTGGAGTGGGGCAGGCTGGTAAACCAATTGTAGATATTGTTGGTTGGCGTCTGGAAGATGTTGTTGCTCTGATTAAGGGGCCAAAAGGTAGTAAAGTCCGTCTTGAAGTCATCCCAGGCACAAAAGGCGCTAAAAATCACATTATCACCTTAACGCGTGAAAATATTCGTCTTGAAGATAATGCAGTTAAGATGTCAGTTAAAACTGTTGGTAAAGAGAAGGTTGGGATACTTGATATACCCAGTTTTTATGTTGGCCTGACAAATGATGTAAAAGTACAGTTGCAAAAATTGGCGAAACAAAATGTTTCTGCAATTGTCATTGATTTACGTGGTAATGGTGGTGGTGCGCTAACAGAAGCTGTCTCACTTTCTGGTTTGTTTATCTCAACGGGGCCGATTGTGCAGATTAGAGATAATATAGGTCGGATTAAAGAAGATTCGGATACTGATGAGGCGATCTATTATAAAGGGCCTTTGGTTGTTTTAGTTGATAACCGAAGTGCTTCCGCATCTGAAATTTTTGCGGCTGCTATGCAAGATTATGGGCGTGGGTTGATTGTTGGTGAGCCTACTTTTGGTAAAGGAACTGTTCAGCAATATCGTTCTTTGAATCGCATTTATGATCAGATGCTAAGTCCTGATTGGCCAGAGATTGGCTCGGTACAATATACTATTCAGAAATTTTATCGGGTGAATGGCGGTAGTACTCAACTTAAAGGCGTAACGCCTGATATCCTTATGCCAACAGGGGTAGAACCATCTGACATGAGTGAAAGTCAGGAAGACAATGCCCTGCCGTGGGATAGTATTCAACCGGCAAGTTATACTTCTTCAAAGAAAATTTCAGAGTTAATACCGCTATTGACCAAACTGCATCATCAGCGTATCACCAATGACCCTGAGTTCAAATATATCAATCAGGATATTGCCTATTACAAGGTGCTAAAAGCGCGTCATGGTGTTTATTCGTTAAACTATGCAGAGCGAGATAAAGAAAATAAAGAATATGAGGCGATTAAATTAAATCGCATTAATGAGCGTTTTAAACGTGAAGGGAAGAAATCACTTACATCACTTGATGATTTGCCAAAAGATTATAAAGGTCCAGATCCTTATTTAGATGAATCAGTACAGATTGCTTTAGATTTGTCTCATCAGCTTGCTGAAATGACTCAGACGAAGTGATTTCAAACTTCGTTATGGATAAAAAGCCGGCTTGATAGTCGGCTTTTCTATTACTGGCTGGATCTTATATAATATTGTAAAGTTACGTCGATTCTGTCGCTTAACATCTTAAAAAAATTGAATAATATGGGGTCAGCCCCCATCTTATGATTTACTTTTAGTTGAACTGTTTGATTATTATAGGAAGCCAATTTATATGATGCGAATTGCTTTGTTCCTGCTCACTAACCTGGCTGTTATGGTAGTGTTTGGGATAATACTTTCACTCACAGGAGTTCAGCGAAGTAGTGTAGCTGGTCTCATGATAATGGCTGGGTTGTTTGGTTTTGGTGGTGCATTTATTTCTTTGTTAATGTCGAAATGGATGGCATTACGTTCTGTTGGTGGGCAAGTTATTGAAAAGCCGTCTAACGAAATGGAATTTTGGCTGATGGAAACTGTCCGTCGCCAGTCTGATCAGGTTGGTATTACCATGCCACAGGTTGCCATTTATGATGCACCTGATATTAACGCATTTGCGACAGGAGCTCGCCGTAATGCTTCTTTGGTTGCTGTTAGTACTGGACTACTGAATAACATGAGTCGTGATGAAGCGGAAGCTGTAATTGCTCATGAGATTAGCCACATTGCTAATGGTGACATGGTAACAATGACGTTATTGCAAGGGATTGTAAACACATTCGTTATCTTTATTTCTCGTATCATCGCACAAGCGGCTGCAAGTTTCCTGTCCAGCAGCGATGATGAGAGCGAAAGCAGCAGTAACGGTAACCCTATTGTTTATATGATCCTTTCTATGGTTCTGGAGATTGTATTTGGTATTCTGGCAAGCATCATTACAATGTGGTTCTCTCGTTACCGTGAATTTCACGCAGATGCAGGGTCAGCGAAACTTGTCGGACGTGAAAAAATGATTGCTGCGTTACAACGTCTCAAAACCAGTTATGAGCCTCAGGAAGAAGGCAGCATGATGGCGTTTTGTATTAATGGTAAGTCTAAAAGTTTCAGCGAGCTGTTTTTATCTCATCCTCCATTAGATAAACGTATTGAAGCTCTGCGTAGCGGGGAGTATTTAAAGTAACGTTTTTCTCTGATTTTTAGATGAGAGCTTTAAAATTAATTAAAGTAAAAGCCGGGATTCAGATTGAACTCCGGCTTTTTTGATGCTGTTTGTCAGAAAGAAATGGAACTGAACTGAGAAAGTTTGGATGGAGGAAAAAGAAGGGGATAAGATTTTGAACCTCACCTTTGTACTGAGATACAAAGATGAGGGAAGAGAGGAATGAATTGATCTTGATTAAGATTGACGTAATATTACTTCATCTTGTTCGAATGTTTTTTTATCAGTCTTACCCATTAATTGGCTGGTAATTGTGCCAGCTGCCATTGCTCCGTTGACGTTTAATGCTGTGCGGCCCATATCAATAAGAGGTTCAACAGAGATCAACAGAGCGACTAAAGTAACAGGTAATCCCATTGCAGGCAGAACAATAAGCGCAGCAAATGTAGCACCACCACCCACACCAGCTACACCAGCAGAGCTGACTGTCACGATACCAATGAGAGTTGCGATCCATAGAGGGTCAAGAGGATCAACGCCAACAGTTGGAGCAACCATGACTGCTAACATTGCAGGATAAATACCGGCACAGCCATTTTGACCGATAGTTGCTCCGAATGAAGCAGAAAAACTGGCTATAGATTCCGGAACACCAAGACGACGGCTTTGTGTCTCAACATTTAATGGAATGCTTGCAGCGCTCGAACGGCTGGTAAAGGCAAATGTCAGTACAGGACCTGCTTTTTTGAAGAACTTCAGTGGGTTAATGCCGGTCAATGCCAGAAGAACACCGTGTACAACAAACATGAGAGCTAAAGCGACATAGGAAGCAACAACAAAATTACCTAATTGTGCGATATCGTGAATATTGGAGCTGGCAACAACTTTAGTCATTAATGCCATTACACCGTATGGAGTGAGGCGCATAACCAGTCTGACAAGTTTCATTGCCCATGCCTGCATAGTATCGATAGCAACAAGCGCTCGTTCACCACGCTCGCGGTCATCTTTTATCATTTGTAATGCTGCAATTCCCAGGAATGTTGCAAAAATTACTACACTGATAATTGAAGTTGGACTTGCTCCTGTGAGATCTGCAAATGGATTTTTAGGAATAAAAGAGAGGATTAATTGCGGTATACTCAGGTCTGATACTCGATTAATATAGTTTGCTTCAATCGCCGACAGACGCGCAGTTTCTTGCGTGCCTTGGATTAATCCAGCAGAGGTCAAGCCAAACATATTGGCGATAACAATAGCAATTAAAGCGGAAATGGCGGTAGTGAGCAGTAGAGTACCGATAGTCAGGAAGCTGATTTTGCCTAAAGAAGACGCCTTATGCAGGCGTGCAACTGCACTCAGTATAGAGGCAAAAACCAATGGCATAATGACCATCTGTAACAATTGTACGTAACCATTACCGACGATGTTGAACCACTTAATTGATTCTTTCACAACAGGATTGTGTGCACCATAAATCACATTTAATGCCAATCCGAAAAAAACGCCTATAATCAGAGCCATAAGGACTTTCTTGGATAGGCTCCATTGATCTGAACTCGTTTTAGCGAATACGACGAGTAGTGCTGCGAAAATCAGCACATTAATAATGAGTGGTAAATTCATCCCCAGTCTCCAATATTCTGACTAATATGATTTTTTTGTATGGGATATGCTTACTTCAGGTTATAACAAGAAGTTGCACCATATATTCTATTAACTATACATGATATCAATATAAGAATTGGCTTTCTTATAATTAAAAGGAATATAATATAATTATTTATCACTATCTAGTGCAATTAGTTATATATTCTTATGCAATTTATTTGCACCTTGTTTAGGTTTGGTAACAATATGCAGGAATTTACCCAATGATATATGAGTTTTATGGAATTATATAATGAATATATTTCATATCATTACATCATAATAGGAGTCCATAACTAACAAAATAGCGACACCGAAGATGAAAGTGACTAGTAAAAATAAAAAAGAAATACTTATGTTTTAAGTTAACCCCATTGAAAAGATGGGGTTATGGTTTCACCAAAAATAAACTCAATTACTTATATAGATTTTGTAATTTATCGATATTTAACTTATCAAGAGGCAGCTTATCGAATGGTAGTTTGTCTAAATAGTGCATAAACGATAAGTCAATGTATTGTGGAATGAAAATAGCAATCACTACAAGCAAAACGGCTATAAATCGTTCCGCTTTTTTGCGCTCTTTTCCCCTTAATATAGGTATTCGGAAACGCATTTTTAGTGGCCATAAGAGAGGGATGCCTGCTGGCGTAAGCATATCTGCAACCAAATGGCTGATATAACCTACTATCATGGCATGGAAAAAGTCAGTTGGTATGGGCCAGTCAGCAGGCATTTTGGTCTGAAAGAGAATAATGCCAGCAACGAGTGCTAATAGGCTATGTGTAAATCCACGATGTCCACAAAGTCGTGCAATAGGAATGGAAATAAAACGGAATAACCTGCCTAACGTTGAATGTGGATGATCAATATCAGGTAATAAAGAAGCCAAAAGTACACCAGGAAGCATATGCAACCAATCCCCCTGTGCTATTTCTGGAGTAATTTCTAGCTGATGAGCCAATACAAGGCTGGCAACTGAAAAGAGAAGATGCCCTTCTGCTGTCATAATTATTTATACTGAATTGTTTGTTATATTGGTATATATTGCTGTTTATGTATACAGTGCGCACTAGTATAGAGGGTTTTGTATAAGTTGAATAGGGGTATACAATAAAAATCTTTTATTTATTAACACATAACACTAATATTTAACTGATTTTTGTCTAGAATAGCTATCTATGCTTCTGGAGATTCGTTCACTTACTGTCGCGTTATGGCTTGAAATCTATTGGGTATATGCTCATGAGGAGTATTAATGACGTATCAACAAGCAAGACATGTTGCTATTGCTAAGCGGCTGTTGGGTTGGATTATTTTTGTCCCCGCTTTTCTGTCAACTTTAGTTTCAGTGGTTAACCTGATATGGCAACATGAGGTTAAAGGTGAGGGTATTAATGCAGTATTGAATGATTTTTTGAGAATGATGGCTGAAATGATCAAATTCAACACACCATTTTTGGATTTTTTTTGGAAGCACTCTCCAACTCCAGACTATATGGCAATGATCACAGGGGCAAATGTCAGTTTTTTGATTATCTATTTTCTGATGTTTGTTGGCTTGGCAATGAGTGCATCTGGTTTGAGGATATACCGCCAATTCAAATTCATTAAGGAACAAATTGAAGATCATATGATCTTTGAGAAAGCTAAAGAGAGCGATGTAACTAAGGAACAGTTGGAATCTAAAATCAAATTTCCACGCCATTCATTATTCAGCCAAATATTCATTCTTTATATATCACCCATTATTATCGGCGCAATCGCCTATTTTTTATCGAAATTATTAGGTTGGTAATATATAAGATAGCTGCGAGAGTAGTTAACTCCGCAGCTTATTGGTATATCCAAAAATAGAACGGAGAACTGCTTGAAATAGCACTCTGATATCGGATAGACATAATACTCGTAAATTTGGAATAATAAAATTTAACTGATGTGATTAATTTTTATTATTTATTTAATTGCTTTATTTTTATTTGCATTTTTATAAAAAACAATAACTAAATAAAATCTAATTAATAACTTTAACCATTGGATTAGATTTGAAAAAATAAATTTTCCTTTATTCTGTAGATAGCCAGAATGATTATTCAGATAATATATTATCGATTATGGTTTGCGCAGCAATAAAATTATCGCCACCAAAAAGGTTACAGCGATTCAGTAAATAATAGAGTTGATAAAGTGGTTGTCGTTCAATAAAGCCTGACGGTAATGGCCAAACACTTTGATAACCGTCAAGAACTTGCAGAGGCAATTCAGGATAGAAAGGGAGCATAGCAAGGTCGCATTCACGATCTCCCCAATAACATGCAGGATCAAATGCTACGGCGCAATTGTTGTTTAATGATGCACAATTTGTTGGCCATAAATCACCATGCAATAGAGAGGGTTCAGGTTGATGAGAATGCAGTTTATCACTGATTTTTTGGACAATGGAATCGATATTCCCGAATACCATTCCCTTGTCTGTTGCAAGTTGTAATTGCCAGCCAATACGCTTTTCTGCGTAAAATTGATTCCAGCGTTTTTGCCACCCATTAGGCTGTATTGTAGTCCCAAGCATATTGTCAAAATCAAAACCGAATTTCGGTTGTTCATTCCATTGATGCAGTCTGGCAAGTTGTTGGCCGAAGCAATACGCGTTGTGAGCATCAAATGGTTTTATAGGAAGGTATTCCAGTATAAGAAAACTATGACTACGATCATGCCCAACACCGTAAACTTCAGGTATGCGTGTTGTTTTACTACGCGCTAATAATTCCAACTGTTCTGCCTCTGTTTTAAAAACAGTCAACATCTCTTTCGTGTTGGATTTAACAAAGATATGTTGTTCACCATACTCAATGGACCACGAGCGGTGAATGTCACCTCCTGATAACTCCGTTTGATGACGGATTTCTGCCTCACCAAAATGTTCACTTAATAGACGGCTAACAGTTTGCCACATGACTCACCTCATTAAGTTGACAATTACTATGCTCATATTACATACAGAACCAACGATTGAACAGATTAAAAAGGAATTTAAATGCCATTGACAGGGCTATATTTAAATCAGATATAGCCCTTTAATTTGATTTTATTGAAGACTCATAATGATGGAGAGAATATGTCCTTGGTCAACTTCCTATGTGTTTTCTTTCTAGCTAATTTTATTTGGTCATAAATAACGGCAAATGTGAAGAAAATAGCCTGAATGATAACAATGCATGGTCCTGTTTCACCATCAATATGGAAACTGATTATTGTGCCTAAAACACTTGATAAAACAGATGCTATTATGGCAACAATCAACATTCGATCAAAACTCCGGCAGAGAATAAAAGCAATAATGCCAGGGGAAATCAGCATAGCAATGACCAGAATAATACCAACAGCCTGTAATGAAGCGACAATGGTTAGAGCTAAAAGGGACAACAAGCCATAGTGGAGCAGTTTTACTGGCAGGCCAACCACTTTTGCTTGATTGGGGTCGAAGCAATAGAGCATGAAGTCTTTGCGTTTCAGCAGTACAACTGCCAGCGTGAATCCTGCAATGCAGAGTGTTTGGATCAATTCATTTTCGGTAATTCCGAGTATACTGCCAAACAGAATATGAGTCAGATGTTGTTCCGTATCTATACGGGTAAAAAGTACTAGACCAAATGCAAACATGCCAGAAAATACAACACCCATAACGGTATCTTCTTTGATCCTACTGTGCTCTTTCAGATATCCGGTGGCGAATGCACAGAATATTCCTGACAGGAAAGCGCCGATCGCAAGTGGTATACCTGCGACAAATGCCAGAACGATACCCGGTAAAACAGCGTGAGAGATGGCATCTCCCATCAATGACCAGCCTTTTAACACTAAATAACATGACAGTACTGCGCAGACTGTACCCACAACGATAGCCGCCAAAATAGCGCGTTGCATGAAATCATGCAGAAAGGGTTCCGTGATGAGTTCAATTAGTGTACTCATGGATGTCCTCCTTGAGTTAATGCTTGAGATTCTTTTCTGGCTCGTCTGCGGGAAGCTAACATGCCATGCTTAGGTGCAAAAAAGAAAGCCAATAAGAAAATCAGAGTTTGTATTGTGACAATCACACCACCGGTTGCACCATTGAGGAAATAGCTTATGTAAGCGCCTGCACAACTTGTTAGTGAGCCAATAGCAACTGAAATGATGAGTAGGTATTTAAAACGATCTGTCAGCAAATAGGCCGTTGCTCCGGGCGTGACTACCATAGCAATAACCAGAATGGCTCCTACTGTTTGTAAGGCAGCAACAGTACAGGCACTTAATAAGGTAAAGAAAATAATTTTCAGGCGTAGTGGTGATAAGCCAATAGATCGGGCATAGACTTCATCAAAGAAAACGACCAGCAGATCTTTCCAGAGCAGCATCAGGATCACGAAGGAGACGGCAATAATAATTTCTACTTGTAAAACATCTTCATCAGCAATACCCAGAATATTGCCGAGAATAATCGTCTGCACATTGACAGAAGTCGGGTTTAAAGAAACGATCAATAACCCGGCGGCAAAAAAAGTGGAAAAGATAAAACCAATCACTGCATCTTCACGTAATCGTGTGATGTGACGGACAAGTGTCATTGATAATGCTGCAAGCATACCGGTAAAAAAAGCGCCTCCAGCATAAGGTAAACCAAGAGCATATGCACCGGCAACGCCGGGTACAACAGAATGGGAGAGAGCATCACCCATCAACGACCAACCTTTCAACATTAAATAGGCTGATAAAAAAGCACAGACAGCACCGACAATAGCACTTACCCACATAGCCTTAACCATGTAGTTATAATTAAATGGTTGTAACAACAATTCCATCATGGCTGACTGTCCTTCTGTTTTTGATTTTGTCGTGGGGGGACATGATGGTCATGACCATAAAATACGGCGGCACGTTCGTCATCGGTAATGACAGTGAGGGAGCGTGGGTCGTCGTCATCATGGAGTTCGGGCCCAGAAAGATTGATATGGCGTAAGACACCGCCAAATGTCATTTCCAGATTCTTCTGAGTGAATGTTGTTTCAGTTGGGCCGCTGGCCAGGACTGTTCGATTAATCAAAATAACGTGGTCGCAAAATTCGGGAACACTACCGAGGTTATGTGTTGATACTAAGATTAAGTGCCCTTCATCACGTAAATCACGGAGTAAATCGATAATAGCGTTTTCTGTCTTAACATCTACTCCGGTAAAAGGTTCATCTAGTAGCAGAACCTTTCCTTCTTGAGCGAGTGCCCGTGCCAGAAATGCCCGTTTTTTCTGTCCGCCGGAAAGCTCACCAATTTGGCGGTCGCGTAGTTCAATCAGCCCGACACGCTCAAGTGAATTGTTCACGATTTGATGGTCGATTTTACTGGGCCTGCGTAGGAACCCCATTTTTCCATAGCGCCCCATCATCACAACATCCGAAACCAGAACCGGAAAATTCCAGTCAACATCTTCGGTTTGTGGAACGTATGCGATGATATTTTGTTTTAATGCTGTTTTAATGGATTGGGCATTGAGAGTCACTTTTCCTTGAGACGGTGTCACTAATCCCATAATGGTTTTAAACAATGTGGATTTTCCACTACCGTTCATACCGACTAAAGCACAAATCGTGCCGCCTTTAATATCAAAACAGGCATCGTAGATTGCGGTGTGCCCATTGTTGTAAGTAACAGTAGCGTTATTAACCAATAAATGTGGATGTTCAAATAGTGACGATGTGTTTCTCATTGATTAAATCCTTTTGCTATGGTGTCTACTGTTGTATTCAGTAGGTCAATATAAGTCGGCACTGGGCCTTTTGATGTAGAAAGAGAGTCAACGTAAAGCACTCCGCCATAATGAGCACCGGTCTCTTTACTGACTTGTTTTGCTGGCTTATCTGAAACAGTACTTTCACTGAAGATAACGGGGATATTATGTTTCATCATAGTATCAATGACACGGCGAACTTGCTGTGGTGTACCCTGGGCTTCAGCATTAATCGGCCATAAATAGACTTCTTTGAAACCATAATCCTGGGCGAGATAGCTAAAAGCGCCTTCACTGGTGACTAACCAACGCTTATTTTCGGGAATACGAGACAGGCGCTCTCTGAGTGGTGCATCCAGTTTAGCTATCTTATCGGTATAGATCTTTGCATTGCGATTGTAAGTGTCTGCATTAGCTGGATCGTGTTTGACTAAGACCTTGCGAATATTTTCAATGTAAATTAACGCATTATTCGGAGACATCCAGGCATGTGGGTTGGGATTTTGATTGTAAGGTCCTTCACGGATTGGAAGGGGTGTAATGCCTTCGGTAATGACGGCAACAGGAATATCCTGCATATTTTCGAAAAAGCGTTCAAACCAACGTTCAAGATTCAGGCCATTCCAGAGGATTAAATCTGCCCGTTTTGCTTTCATAATATCTTTTGGGGTGGGTTGATAATCGTGAATTTCTGCTCCCGGTTTTGTGATTGACTCTACAATCGCTGCATCTCCTGCGATATTTTGAGCCATATCTTGAATAATGGTAAATGTAGTAACGACCCTGAATTTTTTATCAGCATGGGCTTGCTGGCTGAATAGAAGGATCGAGAAGAGAGCAACGGCTATACTGAGTATCGGGAGTACAGAGAGCGAATATTTTTTGTTCATTAGTGTAATCCTTATTTTTTATGCCTGTAATTATTGATAATGATTATCAGTATCATCTTTGTAAAGTCAAGGCGACGTTGTCATATGGATGATAATTTTGCAGACTTTCCTGAATTTTCTTCCTGTTTTTAGAATTACTATGCGAACAAAAAAACAGCACTTTGTCTAGTGTTTTGAAGTTTATTGAATATAACTGCTTCAATTTATTTTGATGAGATATATAAAAATATTTTTATTTTATTTATAAAGTTATATATGCTTTATGAGGTTAATTTTAGTTCAGGAGAATTTTCGTGAGATTAAATTTTATTCATGTTCATATTTTTCTGGCAATATTGTTAACGGGATGTACCAGTCAGGAATCCCATCAAGTAAAGAATCATAGTCCATCGCCTAAAGGAATATTCAGTGGCAATAATGTTGCTTTGGGTTCTGGTAAATTGACAAGTCGAACCAGAACAACGCCATTTGATGGGTTTATTGAGCAAGCTGCAAAGCGTTATGGTGTGGATGAAACTTTGATCAAGGCAATTATCCAGGTGGAATCCGGTTTCCGTCCAGAAGTTATCAGTAGATCTAATGCGGTTGGATTGATGCAGATTAAGGCCTCTACAGCGGGGCGGGATGCCTATCGATTGAAAGGAAAATCGGGGCAACCGACGATGCGAGAGTTGAAAGATCCTGAAACTAATATTGATCTTGGCACTGCTTATATCAGTATTTTGAAAAAGCAGCACTTGGAAGGGATTATCCATCCTGAAACTTTATATTATGCGACAATAGTCGCCTATGTTAATGGTGCAGGGGCCTTATTGCGGACATTTGATTCCAATCGTACTCTGGCGATTAATAAAATTAACCGAATGACGCCGAACGAATTTTATCACTATGTTCAGAATAATCACCCTGCACCGCAAGCACCTCGTTATTTATGGAAAGTGAAGAATGCCTATCGCGCCCTAGAATAGTGTGATTTTTGGCATGTTTTGAGTCGTTTTTTTACATAGATATAGCTCCATGTCACCAGATTGAATGCTGTCAGTAAAAAATAACATGAAAGAGGAAAATTTGAATATGACGTTCATACTATAGTTATTTGATTAAACTATAATGGTGAATGTATGTTTGATGATTTACTTGATTGGTCAATAAGGAACTACTCTGCGATAGCATCAATATTATCTGCTTTGACTGCATTTCTTGGCGGAATTTGGGTAATGCTTAAAAATTTCTATAGCAGTTTAAATTTCTTGAGAAACAGGAGGCTCACAAACAATATTGATTATCTTGAAAAATATGATGAATATTTGAGTCAGGAAGATAAAAAATATATCAAAGACATTATTACCTCTGAGATTATGTTTAAAGTAACCAGGATTAAATCAAAGGAACTCAGA
Source organism: Xenorhabdus sp. NBAII XenSa04 (assembly GCF_963866145.1). Classification (NCBI taxonomy): domain Bacteria; kingdom Pseudomonadati; phylum Pseudomonadota; class Gammaproteobacteria; order Enterobacterales; family Morganellaceae; genus Xenorhabdus; species Xenorhabdus sp. NBAII XenSa04. The sequence continues at coordinate 60,248 of NZ_CAWMEB010000212.1, read as the reverse complement.
CACTTGGTCATAAAGCTCGCTGCATTCGGTATTGAATCAGGTTATATATTCGATATTAGAAGATTGAAAAGATATGTGGTAGTGAATGCAGATCTTGCAAAGATAAAAATTGACGTTTCTTATGTGATAACTTATTGGATTGAGAAGTTAATGTCTATCATTATTTTTGCTTTAATGATTTTCATCGTTTTTAAAACCCTATATATTGATAATCAAAATATCTCCAGTTTGGAGTTTATAGCGATGATATGCCTTATTATCATCTTAGAATTGTTAGGCATTTGTTTTTTAACTTTGAGTATCTCTCCGAGACGTATAAAAAAAATAAATACGGAATTAGCTAAACATAAGTTGGATAATTAATGTTCAAGGGTTGAAATAGAGAAATCATAACAAAATTTGCTGCTTTATTTGGCGAAAAGAAATGTGTTAATAGAATGACAATACTTATGTTGTTCTTTTTATTTGTTGCTAAATGATATGGGTGATAACATCCCCTTCCGAGTTAAGGCGGTGTACATGAGTCGTTTGTAATTTTGTGTACTTAACTATGTACATAACTTGCATGGTGCAGCAAGTGCCCGCAATTAACGTATTGAACTTTAAGGTAAAATATTTCATACAAGTGACCTTTCGTGTGGGTCACCACTGTAGATAAGGATTTAAAATGCCTATAATTACTCTTCCTGACGGTAGTCAGCGTCAATTTGAGCATGCTGTCTCTGTGATGGATATTGCTCGCGATATCGGAGCTGGTTTGGCAAAAGCGTGTATTGCTGGTCGTGTTAATGGCGAATTGGTGGATGCATGTGAGTTAATTGAAACTGATTCCACTCTTGCTATCATCACCAGTAAAGATGAAGAAGGTTTGGAAATCATCCGTCATTCATGCGCTCATTTGTTAGGGCATGCCATTAAGCAACTGTGGCCGAATACAAAAATGGCCATTGGCCCTGTGATTGACAACGGTTTCTATTACGATATCGACTTGGATCGCTCTTTGACGCAGGAAGATATTGAGCTGCTTGAAAAACGCATGTTGGAACTTGCCAAGAAAGACTATGATGTTATCAAGAAAAGTGTCACTTGGCAGGAAGCTCGTGATACTTTTGCGGCTCGTAGTGAAGAGTATAAGATCCAGATTTTGGATGAAAACATCAGCCATGATGATCATCCAGGCCTGTATCATCATGAAGAATACGTGGATATGTGCCGCGGGCCTCACGTACCTAACATGCGTTTCTGTCATCATTTCAAATTGCAGAAAGTTGCAGGTGCATATTGGCGTGGCAACAGCGATAACAAAATGTTGCAACGTATTTATGGTACTGCCTGGGCGGATAAAAAACAGCTTAGCGCTTATTTGTTGCGTCTGGAAGAAGCTGCAAAACGTGATCATCGTAAGATTGGTAAGCAGCTTGATTTATATCATATGCAGGAAGAAGCGCCGGGTATGGCATTCTGGCATAATGATGGTTGGACTATTTTCCGTGAACTGGAAACTTTTGTTCGTGTCAAATTAAAAGAGTACCAATATCAGGAAGTCAAAGGCCCGTTCATGATGGACCGTATCCTGTGGGAAAAAACCGGGCACTGGGAAAACTATAAAGAAAATATGTTCACCACATCATCGGAAAGCCGTGAATACTGCGTAAAACCGATGAACTGCCCTGGCCACGTCCAAATTTTCAACCAGGGGTTAAAATCCTACCGTGATTTGCCTCTGCGTATGGCTGAGTTCGGTAGTTGCCATCGTAATGAGCCTTCAGGCGCATTACATGGTTTGATGCGTGTTCGTGGGTTTACTCAAGATGATGCCCATATTTTCTGTACTGAAGAGCAGATCCTGCAAGAAGTCAGTAACTGCATCAAAATGATTTATGATGTATACGCTACATTTGGTTTTGAGAAGATTGTTGTTAAGCTATCGACTCGCCCGGAAAAACGCATCGGTACTGAAAAACAGTGGGATGAAGCAGAAGCTGATCTTGCAGAAGCACTGAATATGAAGGGTATTGAGTTTGAATACCAGCCTGGTGAAGGTGCGTTTTATGGTCCTAAAATCGAATTTACTTTATATGATTGTTTGGATCGTGCGTGGCAATGTGGTACTGTGCAGCTTGATTTTTCACTGCCAGCGCGTTTGAGCGCGTCATATGTCGGTGAAAATAATGAACGTAAGGTTCCTGTAATGATCCACCGTGCTGTTCTTGGTTCCCTTGAACGATTCATCGGTATTCTGACAGAAGAGTATGCAGGGTTCTTCCCAACATGGCTGGCGCCTCAACAGGTGGTTGTTATGAATATTACGGATGGTCAGTCAGATTATGTACAGGAATTGGTTAAAAAACTTCAAGATGCAGGCATTCGTGCAAAAGCAGACTTGAGAAACGAGAAGATTGGCTTTAAAATTCGCGAACACACTCTGCGTCGAGTGCCTTATATGCTTGTCTGTGGTGATAAAGAGGTCGAGTCAGGAAAAGTTTCCGTTCGTACCCGCCGAGGTAAGGATTTAGGTAGCATAGATGTCAGCGAGTTTACAGAGAAATTGCTGGCAGAAATACGCAGTCGTAATCTTCGTCAATTGGAGGAATAAGGTATTAAAGGCGGAAAAAGAATTCAACCGGCGCGCCCAAATCGCATTAATGAAGAGATTCGCGCCTCTGAAGTTCGTTTAACTGGGTTAGATGGCGAACAGATTGGTATTGTCAGTCTGAGAGAAGCTCTTGAAAAAGCTGAGGAAGCTGGTGTTGATTTGGTGGAAATCAGCCCCAATGCCGAACCGCCGGTTTGTCGTGTCATGGATTACGGCAAGTTCCTCTATGAGAAGAGTAAGTCAATCAAAGAACAGAAAAAGAAACAAAAGGTTATTCAGGTCAAGGAAATTAAATTCCGTCCTGGTACAGATGAAGGCGACTATCAGGTCAAACTACGCAACCTGGTTCGTTTTCTGGAAGATGGCGATAAAGCCAAAATCACTCTGCGTTTCCGTGGACGTGAAATGGCGCATCAGCAGATTGGTATCGAAATGCTTAACCGTATTCGTGACGATTTGAGTGAACTGGCTGTAGTCGAATCCTTCCCATCGAAGATCGAAGGCCGCCAGATGATCATGGTGCTCGCTCCTAAGAAGAAATAGTCAGGCAGACAAGTAATAGGCTCTAACCATTTGGATGGAGTCTGTTCGCCTTACTAGTTCGTTGTAATTAACAATGCGAAGTGGATATTAAAATGCCAAAGATTAAAACAGTACGCGGCGCAGCTAAACGCTTTAAGAAAACTGCAAGCGGCGGTTTCAAGCGTAAGCACGCTAACCTTCGTCACATTCTGACTAAAAAATCAACTAAACGTAAACGTCATTTACGTCCAAAAGGCATGGTCTCCAAGGGTGATCTGGGCCTGGTTGTTGCTTGTCTGCCATACGCATAAGCAATTTTTTAGATTAGAACTCAGAGACGATAGGAGAAGTATATGGCTCGCGTAAAACGTGGTGTTATTGCCCGTGCACGTCACAAGAAAATTTTGAAACAAGCGAAAGGTTACTACGGTGCTCGTTCGCGCGTTTATCGTGTTGCTTTCCAGGCTGTTATCAAAGCTGGTCAGTATGCTTACCGTGACCGCCGTCAGCGTAAACGTCAATTCCGTCAACTGTGGATTGCTCGTATCAACGCTGCTGCACGTCAGAACGGCATGTCTTACAGCCGTTTCATCAACGGCCTGAAAAAGGCTTCGATTGAAATTGACCGTAAGATTCTGGCTGATATCGCTGTATTCGACAAAGTAGCATTTGCTGCTCTGGTTGAAAAAGCGAAGGGCGCTCTGGCATAAGTCAGGTTAAAAGAGGGAGCAACGCTCCCTCTTTTACTTTTTCAAAAATATGCTTACTATTACAAGTTTGCTAGTCAGACAAAATAGCCAGCTTAAAAAGGGTATAGGAGAGAGAATAAAAATGATGAAATTAGCCTTTTTTCGTTTCTTTTTTTACTTTAACACCTGAAATCAGGGGGCTTTGCGCGTAAGAAAAGAAACGAAAAACAGCGCTTGAGCCTCCAGTGTGGAGGCTTTTTTATTTCTATGACCTCATTAAGAGATATACAAATATTGATGAGGGTATAGTCGATAACAACTAAAAGGCCATCTGGCCGAAGGAAGAGGAAAACGATGTCACATCTTACTGAGCTGGTTGCAAAAGCAAAAGCAGCCGTAGAAGAAGCCCAGGATGTTGCCGCGTTGGATTTGGTGCGAGTTGAATACCTGGGAAAAAAAGGCCATTTAACTCTCCAGATGTCATCGCTGCGTGACTTGCCTGCCGAGGAACGTCCAGCAGCAGGGGCTGTTATTAATCAGGCAAAGCAAGAAGTCCAGGAAGCTTTGAATGTACGTAAGGCCAAATTGGAAGCGAATGTTTTGAATGCCCGTTTGGCAGCAGAGAAAATCGATGTTTCATTGCCTGGCCGTCGTATGGAAAATGGCGGATTACATCCTGTCACTCGCACGATTGAACGAATCGAAACTTTCTTTGGTGAGTTGGGCTTTTCTGTTGAATCAGGCCCGGAAATTGAAGATAGCTATTATAACTTTGATGCCCTGAATATTCCTTCGCATCATCCGGCTCGTGCTGATCATGATACTTTTTGGTTTGATGCAACGCGTTTGCTGCGCACACAAACCTCAGGGGTTCAGATCCGTACAATGAAAGATCGTCAGCCGCCGATCCGTATTATTGCCCCTGGCCGTGTATACCGAAATGATTATGATCAGACACACTCGCCAATGTTTCATCAGATAGAAGGGTTGATTATTGATAAAAATATCAGCTTCACCAATCTGAAAGGTACGCTACATGATTTTTTGAACAATTTCTTTGAAGAAAATATGCAAGTTCGTTTCCGTCCGTCTTATTTTCCATTTACTGAGCCATCCGCAGAAGTTGATGTGATGGGGAAAAATGGCAAATGGTTGGAAATATTAGGTTGTGGCATGGTGCATCCGAACGTATTACGTAATGTAGGTATTGATCCTGAAGTTTATTCTGGCTTTGCCTTTGGTATGGGAATGGAACGTTTGACTATGCTGCGTTACGGCGTTACCGATCTGCGTGCTTTCTTCGAAAATGATTTGCGCTTCCTTAAACAGTTTAAATAAGGCGGGAATATCTCATGAAATTCAGTGAACTCTGGTTACGCGAATGGGCGAACCCTGCCATCAGCAGTGAAGAATTATCTGATCAGATCACCATGGCAGGTTTGGAAGTTGATGGTGTTGAAAAAGTAGCAGGTCAATTCCACGGTGTTTTTGTTGGTGAAGTCGTTGAGTGTGCTCAGCATCCGAATGCGGATAAACTGCGCGTTACAAAAGTCAATGTAGGTGGCGATCGCTTGTTGGATATTGTCTGTGGTGCGCCAAATTGTCGTCAGGGGCTTCGTGTAGCTGTTGCTACTGTTGGTGCTGTACTACCGGGTGATTTCAGAATAAAAGCTGCCAAATTACGTGGTGAGCCATCGGAAGGTATGCTTTGTTCGTTTTCTGAACTGGGAATTGCCAGTGATCAGGACGGTATCATCGAACTGCCTGCGGATGCGCCAATTGGCACCGACTTACGTGATTACATGAAACTGGATGATAATGCGATTGAAATCAGCATTACACCTAACCGTGCTGATTGCTTGAGCATTCAGGGTGTTGCACGTGATGTTGCGGTTATCAATAAACTGTCAATGATTCAGCCAGAGATCGACTCTGTTAAACCGTCTACAGATGCAACATTCCCTATTCGTGTTGATGCACCAGAAGCTTGCCCACGTTATCTGGGACGAGTTATCAAGAATGTTAATGTTAAAGCAGTGACACCGTTATGGATGCGTGAGAAGCTGCGTCGTGGTGGCATTCGTTCTATTGATCCTGCTGTTGATGTGACTAATTATGTATTACTTGAATTGGGTCAACCATTGCACGCATTCGATTTAGAACGTCTAAACGGTTCAATTGTCGTGCGTATGGCAGAGCAGGGTGAAAAATTAACTCTGCTAGATGGTAATCAAGCGGAACTTTCTGCTGATACTCTCGTCATTGCTGATGAAAAGCAGGCACTTGCAATCGCAGGCATTTTTGGCGGCGAATATTCTGGAGTTAATGCTGAAACCCAGAATATTCTGCTGGAAAGTGCTTTCTTTGCACCATTAGCAATTACAGGTCGTGCCCGTCGTTATGGTCTGCATACAGATGCTTCCCATCGTTTTGAACGGGGCGTTGATCCACAGCTTCAATACAAAGCGATGGAATATGCGACTCAGTTATTGATTGCTATATGTGGTGGGGAAGCTGGCGAGATCATCGATGTTACCAGTGAGTCTCATCTGCCGAAGCCAGCAACTATCACTCTGACTCGCAGCAAATTGAATCGTTTGGTTGGCCATTATATCGCTGATGAACAAGTCACCGATATTCTGACACGTTTAGGCTGTCAGGTAACAGAACATAATGATAGTTGGGAAACAGTTGCACCAAGCTGGCGTTTCGATATGCAGGTTGAAGAAGATCTGATTGAAGAAGTTGCTCGTATTTATGGTTATAACAATATCCCTGATGTACCTGTACGTGCTGATTTGGTAATGATTTCACATCGTGAAGCGAACTTATCCCTGAAACGTGTAAAAACCATGTTGGTGGACAAAGGTTATCAGGAAGCCATTACCTATAGTTTTGTTGATCCTAAGATCCAGCAATATTTGCATCCACAGCAAGAAGCATTGCTCCTGCCAAATCCAATTTCGGCTGATATGTCTGCAATGCGTCTATCTTTGTTGACAGGATTATTGACTACTGTTGCGTATAATCAGAACCGTCAACAGAATAGAGTTCGATTATTTGAAACAGGTCTACGTTTTGTGCCTGATGAAAGCGCAGAATATGGAATCCGGCAGGAATTGATGCTTGGCGGTGTAATCGCCGGAAATCGTTTCGATGAACACTGGTCGATTGAAAAACAAGCAGTTGACTTCTTTGATCTGAAAGGTGATTTAGAATCCGTTTTAGAACTGACGGGTAAACTATCCGAGATTTCCTTTAAAGCAGAAGAACATCCTGCTTTGCATCCCGGACAAAGTGCCGGGATTTATCTGGGAAATAATTACATTGGTTATATTGGGGTTGTTCATCCAGAGCTGGAACGTAAACTTGACTTGAATGGCCGCACCGTGGTATTCGAATTGTTGTGGGCCAATCTTGCGGACCGCATAATTCCTGAAATGAAGGAAGTTTCTCGCTTCCCATCCAATCGCCGTGATATCGCGATAGTTGTGCCTGAAAATGTAGCCGCAGAAGATATTCTGGTTGAATGTAAGAAAGTTGGCATAAATCATATAGTTGGCATAAACTTATTTGACGTGTATTGTGGTAAAGGTGTCGCGGAAGGCTGTAAAAGCCTTGCTATTAGCTTAATCTTGCAGGATACCTCGCGTACACTGGAAGAAGAAGAGATTGCTGCGACCGTTAACAAATGCGTTGCTGCATTAGAACAGCGATTCCAAGCATCCTTGAGGGACTGAACTTATGGCGCTTACTAAAGCTGAAATGTCAGAAAATCTGTTTGAAAAACTGGGTATTAGCAAACGTGACGCTAAAGATCTAGTGGAAATGTTCTTTGAAGAAGTGCGTCGTTCTTTGGAGAATGGGGAGCAGGTTAAGTTATCTGGATTTGGCAACTTTGATTTGAGAGATAAAAATCAACGTCCAGGTCGTAACCCGAAGACTGGCGAGGATATTCCAATTACTGCTCGCCGAGTTGTCACTTTTCGCCCGGGGCAGAAGTTGAAAAATCGGGTAGAAAAAGCCTTACCAAAAGAATAATGCATAAAAAGACCGCCTTTAAGCGGTCTTTTTTCTTATTTTCCATTCTGAATAATTTTACTCTTCATGTTACCTACATACTCCTTATCGACACTTTCTGTCTCTGAATTAATCACGCGCCAGAGAAAACGTGATTATCGGATGATGGCCCTTTTATTCGCGTTGTCAATTGGGCTGTTTATTTTATCACTGTGCGCAGGGGAAATATGGTTTTGGCCCAATCAATGGCTGTCTGATCCTGCACGGCTTTTTATTTGGCAATTAAGATTGCCCAGAGCACTGGCGGTGTTTGCCGTTGGTGCAAGTTTGGCAGCGTCTGGTGCAGTTATGCAGGCGTTATTTGAAAATCCATTGGCTGAACCCGGACTATTGGGAATTAGTAATGGTGCGGGAGTAGTGGTTGTTTTTTTGATCCTTGTCTTTCATGGTATTGCTCCATTATGGATATTAAGTACCGGTGCAGTTTTAGGGGCACTACTGATGACCGCGATTTTATTGACTTTCTCTAAAAGGCACCGGGTGACTAATGCACGCTTATTATTAATTGGCGTAGCTTTCGGTGTTGTATTCGGGGCCATGATGACATGGATGGTTTATTTCAGCACCAGTCTGGACTTGCGCCAATTGATGTACTGGATGATGGGGAGTTTTAGCGGTATTGATTGGCGACAAATATGGCTGGTGATCGCACTGCTCCCTATTATTTTCTGGTTAAGTGGAACCGGGAAGATACTTAATTATCTCTCCCTGGGGGAATTGCAGGCGCAACAATTGGGAATATCTCATAATAAATGGCGTAATTTATTTGTATCGGCTGTGGGATTATTGGTTGGTTTAAGTGTTGCTCTTGCTGGAACGATCAGTTTTATCGGTTTGGTGCTTCCCCATATTTTGAGGCTGATTGGCCTTACGGATCATAAAACTTTACTTCCAACCTGTACATTGGCGGGAGGGAGTTGCTTGCTGTTGGCAGATTTAATTTCTCGTTTGTCTTTATCCCATGCTGAAGTACCGATCGGTGTTGTTACAGTAACGTTAGGAGCTCCCGTTTTTATCTGGTTGTTATTAAAAACACCCCAAGCATAGCTACACCTAGTCATACACATTGAGCATTAATAAGTGGCCTAATAGTTTACGGAAAAGCACGAAGAGAATAACAAAGAAATAAAAGAGTAGGGAAGATAGCATGACTCATCAACCATTTTTAGTATTGGATAATATCACGGTTAGTAACAGGCTGGCATCACTATCTGTATCAGTAAAAGCTGGCGAGAAAGTTCACTTAGTTGGGTTGAACGGCTCAGGAAAAAGCACTTTGCTTGCAGCAATTGCCGGAGTTTTACCTTACGGTGGCAATATTTATATCAATGGCAAAGAATTGCGTGATTATCGACAAAGTGAATTAGCGCAATGTCGGGCATGGTTCTCTCAATCCGCTTCAGCCCCGGTTATGCCTGTTTTTCAATATTTGGATATGTACCGCCCTGAGTTAGCACAATTGTCTGAAGGAGAAGAGGTGTTATATGAACTTTGTCGGCAACTGAAATTGACTACATTACTGTCTTCAACAATTGGGCAATTATCGGGAGGAGAATGGCAACGAGTCAGGTTAGCAGGTGCTTTTTTGCAGGTATGGCCTGAATTGAATCCGGCTGGAAAATTATTACTTCTGGATGAACCAACTAATAACCTTGATATCACCCAACAAGCTATTTTAGATAAGTTAATTAACCAATTTTGTATATTAGGTGGTTCTGTTTTATTGAGTAGCCACGATATTAATCATACTTACGAACAAGCTAGTAATGTATGGTTACTTTTACATGGTAAATTATTTATGTCGGGTATCCCACAAGATATTATGAATGAAATAAATTTATCTGAAATTTTTGAAATAAACATTAGACATATCCAAAATAATAGCTATAAATTATGGAGGGTCAATCATGATTAATTTTCATAAATACAATCACTTCAATTGATTATTTTTCTTTAATTTATTGATTGCCCTGATTTTATTCGCTTGTTATTATTTTTTAATGGATATTTTTTATCATAAAATAAATCAGGCTACACAAGGCGATTATGGATAATTCTTTACCATTCTCTCGTCCATCAATTGGAAATGAAGAGATAGAAGCAGTAGAAAAAGTTTTACGTTCAGGTTGGATTACAACAGGGCCACAAAACCAACAGTTAGAACAGGATTTTGTTCGCATGTTTGGTTGCAGGCATGCGATAGCTTTGAATTCTGCTACGGCGGGGATGCATTTAGCCTTGTTGTCGTTAGGTATTGGATCTGGTGATGAAGTAATAACGCCTTCCCAAACCTGGGTTTCTACTATCAATATGATTTGCCTGTTAGGTGCAGAGCCAATTATGGTCGATGTGGATCGTGATACTCTGATGGTTGATGCCAAAACGATTAAACAGGCTATTACGCCGAAAACTAAAGCAATTATTCCTGTCCACTACGCAGGTGCGCCCTGTGATCTTGATGCCCTGCGTACGGTTGCAAAAGAAGCTAATATCCCTTTGATTGAAGATGCCGCTCATGCAGTGGGAACCCGCTATAAGAATGAATGGGTCGGTGAACGAGGAACGGCTATTTTTTCTTTCCACGCCATCAAAAATATGACATGTGCGGAAGGCGGCATGTTGGTTACAGATAGTGATGAACTTGCGCAGCGAGTTCGTTGTTTGAAATTTCATGGGTTGGCTGTTGATGCCTTTGATCGGCAAGTCCAGGGCAGGAAACCTCAGGCAGAAGTTATTGAACCGGGCTTCAAATATAACTTATCAGATATTCATGCGGCAGTGGCGGTTGTCCAGCTCAATAAATTGGCATCCATGAATGCCCGCCGCCGGGAGCTGGTAGTACGATATTCTTCTGCTCTTAAAGATACCCCTTTACAGATGTTGAGTGTGCCTGAATATGAACATCGACACTCTCATCATTTATTCATGGTACGTGTTGATCAAAGTACTTGCGGTATTGACCGCGATACTTTCATGACGCGCTTAAAAGAACGCAATATCGGCACAGGATTACATTTCAGAGCAGCGCATACACAAAAATATTATCGGGAACGTTATCCAGCACTGTCTCTGCCAGAATCTGAGTGGAATTCGGCAACACTTTGTTCGTTACCCCTTTTCCCGGATATGAACAATGATGATGTAGATCGTGTCGTGAATGCAGTGTTGGAAATTCTTGCGGAGTGCAGATAGTGGTGTTTGAAAAAATAAAAAAAGTTTCGGTTGTTATTCCGGTTTATAACGAAGAAGAAAGTTTGCCCCAATTATTGGAAAGAACGATATCTGCATGTCAACAACTTGAGCAAAAATACGAATTAATTTTAGTGGATGATGGTAGCCGCGACAGCTCCGCCGACATTTTAACTCAAGCGGCTAAAGATCCTAAAAATTATGTCATTGCAATTTTGCTGAACCGTAATTATGGGCAGCACTCTGCAATTATGGCAGGATTTCATCAGGCCGATGGTGATCTTATTATCACCCTTGATGCAGATTTACAAAATCCACCGGAAGAGATCCCCCGTTTAGTGAAAACAGCCGAAGAGGGATATGATGTTGTCGGTACACGCCGTGCCAATCGTCAGGATTCTTGGTTCCGTAAGACCGCTTCTAAGCTCATTAATGCAATGATCACAAAAGCAACGGGGCGTTCAATGGGGGATTATGGTTGTATGTTACGGGCATATCGCCGCCATATTGTGCGAGCGATGTTACAGTGTCATGAACGCAGCACATTCATTCCCATTCTGGCTAACACATTCGCCCGCAAAACAATCGAAATTGATGTAGCTCATGCAGAGCGTGAGTTCGGTGATTCTAAGTACAGCTTTATGAAGCTGATAAACCTGATGTACGACCTGTTAACTTGTCTGACAACAGCACCGTTACGGTTATTGAGTGTTGTGGGAAGCATTATTGCTGTGACGGGTTTCCTGTTGGCCGTATTGCTGATCGCTTTGCGCCTTATCTTTGGTTCTATCTGGGCTGCTGAGGGCGTGTTTACTTTATTTGCCATCCTCTTCATGTTTATTGGTGCACAGTTTGTTGCGATGGGGTTACTCGGAGAATATATCGGCCGGATATATAACGATGTTCGTGCACGTCCACGCTATTTTATTCAAAAAGTGGTTGGAGCTAAAAATCCAACAGTAATTAAGGAAGAAAAAAAATGAAAGCCGTTATTTTTGCCTATCATGATATTGGTTGTGTCGGGCTTAATGCATTAGTGAGAGCGGGTTTTGATATCCAGGCTGTTTTTACACATGTCGATGATCCGAATGAAAATAATTTTTTCTCTTCTGTGGCACATATTGGTGCTGATATAGGCTTACCTGTCTTTGCTCCAGAGAATGTGAATCATCCACTCTGGATTGAACGTATTAGTGAAATGCAGCCGGATGTTATTTTCTCATTTTATTATCGCGATCTGCTCAGTCAGGATATTTTATCACTGGCAACAAAAGGAGCATTTAACTTACATGGTTCATTATTACCTAAATATCGTGGTCGTGCTCCTGTTAATTGGGCGATATTAAATGGTGAGACAGAAACAGGTGTAACACTGCATAAAATGGTAGCTAAGGCAGATGCCGGAAATATTGTTGCTCAACAGGCAGTACAAATTGAGAAAACAGACACGTCATTGGATATTCATGGCAAAATTCGTGAAGCCGCAGTTGAGCTATTGAATAATATTCTGCCTCAGATAAAGGCGAATAATTACCCCTCTATTCCGCAGGATGAAAATCAGGCAACTTACTTTGGTCGCAGGACAGCAGAGGATGGGGAAATTTTCTGGCATAAGTCTGCCGAAGAGATTAATAACCTCGTCCGGGCGGTAACAGAACCCTATCCAGGCGCATTTACTTTCCTTGGTGAGCGTAAAATTACTATTTGGCGTTCACTCCCAATTAATAAAGCCCATGATAAACAGGCAGGAACTGTGCTTTCTGCGGATCCACTGATTATTGCGTGCGGAAAAGGGGCATTAGAGATTGTCAGTGGACAGAGTGAGTCCGGTATTTATGTACAGGGTAGCCGACTTGCTTTGGAAATGGGGATTGTGACAGGCATTCGGTTTGGGCCAAAAGACACAACACAAATCAGCCGCCGTAAACGTGTTTTGATCCTGGGGGTTAACGGATTTATCGGCAATCATCTGACAGAACGTCTGTTGAACGATGGTAATTATGATATCTATGGAATGGATATTGGCTCTTCTGCTATTGAGCGTTTTATTGGTAATCCGAATTTTCATTTTATTGAAGGGGATGTCAGCATTCACACCGAATGGATCGAATACCACATTAAAAAATGCGATGTTGTGCTGCCATTAGTGGCGATAGCTACACCTATCGAATATACCCGTAATCCGTTGCGTGTTTTTGAATTAGATTTTGAAGAAAACCTGAAAATTGTTCGCTATTGCGTGAAATACAATAAACGGATTATTTTCCCGTCCACTTCTGAAGTTTATGGCATGTGTGACGACAAGGAATTCGATGAGGATACTTCTCGTTTAATTGTGGGACCCATCAACAAACAGCGTTGGATCTATTCAGTTTCTAAGCAATTGCTTGATCGTGTTATTTGGGCATACGGCGAAAAAGAGGGTTTGAAATTTACTTTGTTCCGACCATTTAACTGGATGGGGCCAAGGTTAGACAATTTGAACTCAGCCCGTATTGGTAGTTCAAGAGCAATTACTCAATTAATTTTAAATCTGGTGGAAGGTTCCCCTATTAAGTTGGTTGACGGGGGAGAGCAAAAGCGCTGTTTCACTGATATTCATGATGGAATTGAAGCGTTATTCAGAATTATCGAGAACCAAAATGGTTTGTGTGACGGCCAGATTATCAATATTGGTAATCCGACGAATGAGGCCAGTATCCGTCAATTAGCTGAAATATTGCTGAATAGCTTTGAAAAACATGAACTACGAGAATATTTTCCTCCGTTTGCTGGATTCAAGAAAATCGAAAGCAGTAGTTATTATGGTCAGGGGTATCAGGATGTTGAACACCGTAAGCCTAGCATTAAAAACGCGGAACATCTGTTGGGATGGAAACCCACGATCAATATGGAACAAACCATTGATGAAACATTGGATTTCTTCTTGCGTGATGCGGTGAAAGAGCTAAAAAGGAAGAAAGAATATGCAGGGAATATATGATGAAAAAAGTTGGCTTAAGAATTGATGTAGATACTTACCAGGGCACCAGGGAAGGTGTGCCGCAATTACTTAAGATTTTACGGCGTCATCATATTCAGGCTAGTTTCTTTTTCAGCGTTGGTCCAGACAATATGGGACGCCATTTGTGGCGCCTGCTAAGGCCTAAATTTCTGTGGAAAATGTTGAGATCAAATGCAGTATCTCTTTATGGTCTGAATATTCTATTAGCTGGCACAGCCTGGCCGGGAAAGAAAATTGCAAAAGATTTAGGTTATTTGATGAAAAAAACCCTGGATGCAGGCCATGAAGTTGGTCTGCATGCGTGGGATCATCAGGGTTGGCAGGCAAAAGCAGGGCATTGGGCAGAATCAGAACTGGCAGAACAGATACAACTTGGCATTGATGCCCTGGAAAAAGCGACAGGACACTCTGTGACATGCTCTGCCGTGGCTGGCTGGCGGGCAGATGAACGTGTACTGGCAGTCAAGCAGCAATTTGGTTTTGACTACAACAGTGATTGTCGGGGAACACATCCATTCAGGCCATTGTTGCCGGACGGTAGCTTAGGTTCTGTTCAAATTCCTGTGACATTGCCGACCTATGATGAAGTTGTCGGAACGCAGGTCAGTGATGCGGATTTTAACCACTTTATTCTTGATGCAATCAAAAATGCTCAAGGTGTTCCTGTTTATACCATTCATACAGAAGTTGAAGGAATGTCCAAAGCACCGCAGTTTAACGCACTGCTGGATATGCTCCACCAGCAAGATATTCAGTTTTGCAAGTTATGTGATTTATTACCAGAAAATAGGGATACACTGCCTGTTGGGAGAATTATCCGTTCAGATTTTTCTGGTCGTGAAGGCTGGTTAGGTTGCCAACAAGAGGTATAAAACAAATATGTCAGATACTTGGATGAAGAGAGCCGGGGGCATTCTTATGGCTCTTTTTTTTATCTTTACTTACCTGATCCCTCTGAATAGCCGTCTTTTGTGGCAACCAGACGAAACACGATATGCTGAAATCAGCCGGGAAATGTTACAACGTGGAGATTGGATAGTTCCTTATTTTTTGGATATCCGTTATTTTGAAAAACCAGTGGCTGGATATTGGATAAATAACATTAGCCAGTGGATCTTTGGAAATAATAATTTTGCGGTGCGTTTTGGTGCTGTATTCAGCATCATAATGAGTGCATTTCTTCTTTATCGGTTAGCTATGATGATGTGGCAATCTCGCCAGACTGCATTTATTGCTAGCCTGATTTATATCTCCATGTTTATCGTTTTTTCTGTTGGTACATATAGTGTTCTTGATCCCATGTTTTCACTGTGGATCACGGCAGGAATAGTAAGCTGTTATTGGGCACTAAAGGCCAGTAGTCGCCGTGAACAGATTTGGGCCTGGTCTGTACTGGGTATAACCTGTGGCATGGCGTTTTTGACAAAAGGTTTTCTGGCATTGGCTCTGCCGGTAATATCCATGATACCGATCACGATATACCAGAAACGTTTTCTGGAAATGGTTCGTTTTGGCCCGCTTGCAATTATTTCTGCTGTTTTAGTCAGTTTGCCGTGGGTGCTCGCAATTGCTTTGCGAGAGCCTGATTATTGGCGTTATTTTTTCTGGGTAGAGCATATACAGCGTTTTGCTTCTGATCATGCGCAGCATTCCGCCCCATTTTGGTATTACCTGCCGATATTGATTTTAGGTGTTATTCCGTGGCTAGGATTATTTCCCGGCGCTTTGCTCAAAAGCTGGCAAGAGAAAAAAAATCATCCTGAGATGTTCTTCCTGTTTTGCTGGTTTTTTGTCCCATTGCTATTTTTTAGCATTTCTAAAGGAAAACTGCCAACTTACATTCTGCCATTTATTGGGCCTTTAGCATTAATGATGGCAAAGTATGCTGTTGATAACATGAAGAATGGCAATATGAAGGCATTAAAACTCAATGGATTGATTAATGTTTTCATTGGATTGATAGCAATACTGGCGCTTGTATTTCTGGAAATTGTTTCTAATCGTCCTCTTTACCAATCCAATGAATGGTTTAAGTGGATGGCAGGGATTTTCACTTTTGGGTTTTGGGGGATAGTGGGTTATTTCTGTTTTATACGCAATGGTAAACATTGGCAGTGGGCTGCCGCTTGTTCAATTGTCCTGAGTTTATCAATAGGTAACGCATTACCAGATAAGACAATTAATTCTAAGTTGCCGCAGAATTTTATCAGGCAAAATGAAAAAGAGCTGACTGAAAGTAAATATATTTTATCTGAATCAGTTGGATTAGGAGCCGCAGTTGCGTGGGAATTGAAACGCAGTGATATTTACTTATTTCAAAACAAGGGTGAATTGGAATATGGATTGGATTATCCAGATAGCCGCAATCGGTATATAACACAAGAACAATTTCCCTCATGGTTGGCCAGTGCGCGGAAAGAGGGACAGGTTGCAGTGGTTTTCTTACTACCTACAGGAGGGATGCTGCCTGAGTTGCCTGAACCTGATTTGATACAGCGTAACTATCGTTTTGTCCTTGTGATTTATAAGAAGCAGCCATGATATGAACAGTAGTATAGGGTTATTGATACTGGTTAGTTTATTAACTTGTGCAGGACAAATTTGCCAGAAACAAGCTGTTACCCATTGGGGAAAAAAAGATGATCCCTATAAACCAGCAATTGTAGTGGCATGGTTGGTTGGTGCCATTCTTCTGTTAGGTATAGGGATGATCTTCTGGCTACGTTTGCTGCAATTTCTACCGCTGAGTATTGCTTATCCTATGCTGAGTATCAATTTTGTACTGGTCACGCTGATAGGACAATTTCTGTATCATGAAAGAGCCGGAATAAAACACTGGATAGGTGTATTTTTGATTATGTTGGGAATTTTATTGATGAGCTTAAATCAATGAAAGGGTATTTTTGGGGAGTGGTAAGTGTCCTGCTGATTACTGCTGCTCAGCTATTATTGAAGTGGGGAATGGCACAATTACCTGAACTTTCTTTGTCTAGACATTGGTTGGATGTCGGTTGGCTTTGGATGCATCATAGACCTTTATTGATGGTGATGATGGGACTAGTGAGTTACGCATTATCCATGTTCAGTTGGATTTTTGTTTTGAAATATCTGCCGTTAAATAAAGCCTATCCGCTTATCAGTCTGAGCTATATTTTTGTTTATCTATTGGCGGTATTATTACCCTGGTTTAATGAAGATATTTCATTACTGAAAACAATAGGGATCTTGTTAATTTCATTGGGAGTTTGGTTTATTAGCAGACCAGAAGGCAGAGAGGCTGATTGATGATTATAAGAATAAGACATTTATGTTTGTTACTGAGCTTATTTCTGATTGGGTGTTCCAATCCTGTTTCGAAATCAAATTTACCTCCATTACGAGCAGCACTTTCTGATCCGATTATTGTTATTGCACAGTTAAAAGAGCAGCTTACCCAATGGCAAGGAACGCCTTATCGTTATGGTGGCATGGATCGGCGAGGTGTTGATTGTTCTGGATTTGTTTATCGTACTTTTCATGATCGTTTTAATATCCTGCTTCCACGGACAACGAGTGAACAGACCCAATTGGGTACACGGATTAATAAAAAAGATTTAATGCCGGGTGATCTGGTATTTTTCAAAACCGGTAGTGGTGATAATGGGTTACACGTTGGTATTTATGATATCAATAATAAATTTATTCACGCATCGACTAGCAAAGGTGTAATACGTTCCTCTCTTGATAATATCTATTGGCGTCGTGTTTTTTGGCAGGCCCGCAGAATATGATCTCAGTCTGAGTCACCAATTGAATCAGCACATTATGATATCCTAAGACACTGTTTTGCTTTGTTCGGAGACAAATAATGTCCAGATTACGCTTACTGCTACCTGATTCCCACGATCCCTGGTTTAATCTCGCTGTTGAAGAGAGTATTTTCCGTCAAATGTCACCAGAGCAACGTGTTTTGTTCTTATGGCGTAATGCAAATTCTGTTGTCATAGGGCGGGCTCAAAATCCGTGGAAAGAGTGTAATACACGGCGTATGGAACAAGATGGTATAAAACTGGCACGACGTAGTAGTGGCGGCGGGGGCCGTTTTTCATGATCTGGGAAATACTTGTTTTACCTTTATGGCGGGTAAACCAGAATATAACAAAACGGTTTCTACTCAAATCATTCTGGATAGATTAAAAAAATTTGGTATTCATGCAATGACTTCTGGCTGTAATGACTTGGTTTTGTCTTTATCGGCTGGGGAACGCAAATAAAAGACCGGTATATTTTGGTGGGTTTAATATTCCTGCATGTGAATATGGACTGCGAACTCCATGGAATCCACTGACCTCAGATATATTTTCATCGGAAATACAAATTAATGGATGGCGTGCTTATAGAGAAGCGATGGCGTTAAAATCTTATTTTAAAGGTTTCTCCATATGGTTTATTGGATCTTATGATAAAAAACATCCATATCAGATCCAGAGTAAAGAAGCGGAAATAATTATTAATGAGTGGTATAAGGAATAGTTTTAGTTATTCGATATTCAAATATAGTGGTTTAAGAAAATATCTTAATTTATAAATATAAGTATAGTTTAATAAATATAAGTAGTTCAAGCTTGCTATTTTCTTCTGTCAATTGACAGAAAGAGTTTGAACTACATTATCGGCTTGAAGGTTATGGAATTATTGCAAACGAACGTACCGGAAATCCCGCAGCCTTTTCTGGTTTAGCGACAATATTAAAAATAACCGCCCCACGAGTTGGCACTTGATCTAAATTGGTCATCACTTCTATTTGGTAAGTATCTTGTGCCAATACATAATTCTCGCTGAGTAACGCACCATTCTTTCTGGAATCTTTGGCCGAATCAGTATCAAAAGTCTCGTGCCCGATGGCTTTTATTTTTCTTTCTTCAAAGAGAAACTTAAGGGCATCTAATCCCCAGCCGGGTGTCTGGTTATTTCCGTTGATATCTTTATTACTCATTTTTTCCTGAGATGGCCAGCGTTTACTCCAGTCTGTTCTTAGTGCGACAAAAGTACCTGTTTCAATAATGCCATGTGTAGCTTCAAACTGGAGAATATCATCTTTAGACAGTGAGAAATTCGGCTCTTGTTTTGCCCGTTCTGACTGATCAATGACAATTAATGGTAACACGAGCTCTTTTAATTCCAATTCGTTAAGGAAACGAGCATCAGGTATAAAATGGCAAGGGGCATCAATGTGAGTGCCATATTGACCAACAAAAGTAAATTGTTGGGCGAAGAATCCATCTGGATAACTAAACAGTGTCTTAATTTGAGCAGGGTCAAACATAAAAAAATGGGGTGAGTCTTGATCAAAACTATGTGTCAAATCGATCCATTTTTTAGATTTTAATAAAGTGAGTGCCTGTAAGATATCATTTGTCATAACAGCCTCATCTTGTTTAATTGTAGGGGGATTTTTGAGAAAGACAGGATACATTTTCAATCGCAGGTGACTACTTAAGCAGTCACCAAGACCTGTCTGTTTGTGAATATTAATAACTTCCAAGAGTGATATCAATATACCCGTCGTCTTTCAGGTTGCATCTTGAAATCCATAGGGTATATAGGTGGGATTGATAAATGAACACTCCTTATTTGAGATAATTTATGAGGTAATAATAACCATTGGAGATTTTTTATTATCGATAAAAGGGATAATGACTGCTATTGTTTGGGGATAAAGTGGTTCCCATTTTGAATAGATTATTGGTAACTTATTTTTTACTAGTGGATGCCTGTCAATTAATGTTGTGAAATTAAAAAAAATTCTCATATCATTCCATTGAATATCTAATTTTTAATTAATAATAAATTTTGATTATTCTTCCGACTGCTTATTGCCTGAAAAATCTATTATCATCATCCATGAGTTAGTTTTTTGTTTTAAAAATGTATATGTTTTATATTGATCGTTTGCAAGTTATGCATAAAATATAATGCCGAATTAGACTACCCGAAAAAGGGATGGTGACTAAATGACACCACCTGAAATGAATATCAATAAACGATACGACTAATTAATATTATATTAATAAAACCTCATGGTGTCGTTGTTATATTTATGTCTTCTCTGTTGTAGATGTTAGCTCTATTTCATAATCACTGATCGGGAATTGCCCATAAGTATCATGTAATAATTGCTTACAGCTTTCCTGTTTAATCAGGTCGCTAAGTTCATCTAATCGTTTTTGCAATAACCTCCTGGTTTCTTTTTCATTATCTAAGACAGTTTGCAAAATTTTGGTTAATTTCTGCTGCAATGAAATAGGGGCATCTGAATCTTCTGATAATAGAGTAACCACTTCTACTGCTTTCAGGTAGGTGATTTCCATATCAACAAGTACATCCCACTTTTCATTTCTGGCTAAATTAAGCATCTGCTCACTTAAATTAAGGATCTGCTGGTAAGCTGACAAAAGATCCAGATCATTTTTCATCAAACAATATCCTGACTGGCGTTGTAATGAGGACCTATTTGCCGCCAAGAATCTGAAATCTCGGTAAGTAAATCAATCACTTCGGTAATAGCCTTCTCATCATTGCGTAAATTGGCATGGAGTAAACGGCGACCCATATAATCATATAAAGCAAAAAGATTCTGGGCAATTTCGCCGCCTTTCTCGAAATCTAATGCATCTTTGAGACCATTATCAATGATATTTATCGCCTTTGAAATAGCTAAACCTTTTTCCGGAATATTCCCCTGCTGCATCAGAATAATTGCACGACGCAGGGCGCTGAGCGCCCCATTGAACAATATCTGAATCAACTGGTAAGGAGAGGCATTCATAATTTCGCTCTCAAGATCTACCTGAGCGTATAACTGGCTTGCCGAACGTTGATACATAATATCCTTTATTATTTTAAAAGCTGGGCCAGGGATAAGCTTGATTGGCTCATTGAACTGACAAGTTTATCCAGTGCTGTAAATTGTTTTTTATAGCGTGCCATCGTAGCATCAATGTTTCTGTTGGTCTGTTCTACTTTCCTTTCCAGTGTTTTCAGACTCTTATTGATACCTTCGGTTACTGTTGCGATAGTTCCTTCATGGCTATCCAACGTTTTTTTCAATAAATTATAGGTCTGGGTTGCAAAACCAGTTTTTTCTCCATCCCCCATAAAGAACGCTTTAACGTTGGCAGGTTTTTCTTTCAGGTTTTTTTCCAGTTTTTCGTTGCTGATTTCCAACGTACCATCCAATTTCTGTTTGATGCCCAATTTATTTAGGGTAGCAATATCAACGACTTTTTGTGCTGCAAATAATTGTTGCCTTAGTTGGCTTTGAATACCTTTTAAAGTACCGTCACCCAGTAAGGGACCATTGTCTTTCGAAGCCGCTTCACCTTTCCCAACTTTTTTAAATTTGGTCAGTGAATCAAAAGTGGTTTGTACTTCATTATAAGCATCAACCCACTTTTTGATTGCCTCTTTCATTGGTTCGATATCACGGGATATAACCAAAGTTTCTGATTTTAGCGTTTTTCCATCAGCTTCTTTTTCTGAGACTTTTTTCAGGTCTAGGGTAATACCTTTCGGAGCATCTTTTATCTCATTAGTTTGGCGTTCAATTTCAATGCCACTAACTGTTAATTTTGCATTGGCCGCTTCTTCTGTTTGTGTCATTGTACCAGTGCCACCACCTTTACCGTCAGATGTATAGTTCAGCAACTTACCCAACTGATCATCACCTTCAACTTTGATAGTCATGACGGATTTTGTGCCAGCCTTTTTTGAAGTCAGGAACAGATAGTTTTCATTATCTTTTGCTTTCATGATGCCGGCACTAACGTTACCCTCTTTTTTATTGATAGCATCACAGATTTCAATCAGAGAAGTTTCATTATCTTTCAGGGAAATGCGCATTGGCTCTTTTTCACCTGGCTGATTGATAATAATGGTACGGGTGCCTTTACCTTGTTCTCCTTGCAGGGCTTCTTCATCAGCAACTTTTGTAGTGCGTAGAGACTGAGCCTTTGCGAGTTGTTTGACTTCAATAACATAGTTACCCGGACTGGCTTTGGAATCCGTACTGGGTGTAAATGATTTATGATCTTCGCTGGTTTTGGTCGTATTGAGCTTATCGAATTTTTTGAGTTCTTCGGATGCACTCTTTAACTTTTCCAGGCTGCCTTTTAAAGTGCCAAAACCGGTTAGCTTAGCTTTATAGCTGCTTTGTTGCTGTGTTAATGGTTGTAAACGTTTTCTTTCATGTGCTTCAAGTTTATCCAGTAAGTTTTGATCCACCATCCCAGATAATCCTACTGAGGAAATGCCAGCCATATTGACTCCTTTTAATAAAAAGCATCGCTGGACTTGTTATCGGATTAATTTGTGAAAAGTTTACTGATAAAATGATTTTTTTGATTGACAGAATAGTTGATGAGAACAGGCGCTGTTTGGGTTATCGGGGGAAAAGGGAGAAAAAAATAAAAAAGTTTTTTCAAGAAATATTAAAGGTTCTTTTTAAGGGGCCGATAAAACTGTTGGCGGTGATGAACACCGTGAGCAAACAAGCTCAAACTAATTATATCGACTTGATTTTAAAAGGAACTCTACTATGGCATCAGGCATTTATACTAACTCCTTATCTCTGCTGGCGCAAAATAACCTGACGAGATCTAAAGGTACTCTGGGTACAGCTATTGAACGTCTGTCTTCTGGTTTACGTATTAACAGCGCGAAGGATGACGCTGCTGGTCAAGCGATTGCTAACCGTTTTACTGCTAACGTTAAAGGTCTGACTCAGGCTGCTCGTAACGCAAACGACGGTATTTCCATTGCCCAAACTACTGAAGGTGCGCTGAACGAAATCAATAATAACCTGCAACGTATCCGTGAGCTGGCTGTTCAAGCGCAAAATGGCAGCAACTCTAAGAGCGATATCACTTCTATCAACCAAGAAATTACTGAGCGTTTTGACGAAATTAACCGTATTTCTGAACAAACTCAATTCAATGGTGTCCGTGTTCTGCGTGAAAACAATTCCATGTCTGTTCAGGTTGGAGCTAATGATGGTGAAGTCATCAAAATCAATTTGAAAAAAATTGACCGTGAGACTCTGAAGCTGGATAAATTTGAGTTGGTTGGTAACAAATATGGTGCAGAAGTGGAGAAAGTTGTTGACAATGTCACTGATCCTAAAAAATCTAAAGATGTCAATATAGATAAAGCTAGTTTAGCTGCTATAGCTGATGTCAAAAATGCGAAAGTTCACTACGCTGAGGGTTCAACTGATAAATTTATTATTCGTGGTGAAGATAAAGATGGTAAGACAGTAATGTTCAATGCGGATGTTGATGTTAAGACAGGTAAAGTTACTAAGAAAGATGCTATTGACATCAAAAAACCTTTAGAAGATTTGGATAATGCTTTATCAACAGTTGACAGTCTGCGTAGCTCTCTGGGTGCAGTTCAAAACCGTCTGGAATCCACTGTTAACAACCTGAACAACACCGTTAACAACCTGGAAGCAGCAAGAAGCCGTATCCAAGACGCTGACTACGCAACTGAAGTTTCTAATATGAGCCGTGGCAACATCCTGCAACAGGCGGGTACTTCTGTTCTGGCTCAGGCGAACCAGATTCCACAAACTGTTATGTCTTTGCTGCGTTAATTTTTATTTTCCAGCTAAGGATTTATGCAGGGCAACCTGCATAGCTCCCGCTTATAAAATAAGGATCGGCTTGCCGATCCTTATTTTTTAGCCTCTGCTTTACAGAAACTGTTTGCTAAAAACGGTTTTAATGTTCGTCAGGGACAGCCTGAAACTTGCGATGCATTCGGGCGGACAACAAAAATTTCGCATAGGTGAAAAAGAAGCGCTTTTACTTCATTGTTCAAACGATTGTACCGATTAGGTGATTGGATAATGGTATCCAGTCTCTTATCCAAAGGTGTCTGTTGTTGTGAGCGATTTGTATACCGCCGAAGGCGTGATGGACAAAAATAGCCTCTGGAAGCGCTATGTACCACTGGTTCGCCATGAAGCACTGAGGCTACAGGTAAGATTGCCTGCCAGTGTAGAGCTTGATGACCTGCTTCAGGCCGGTGGCATAGGGTTGCTGAATGCGGTGGAACGTTATGATTCCTTACAAGGAACGGCGTTTACCACCTATGCGGTGCAGCGCATCAGAGGTGCAATGCTGGATGAGTTGAGGAGCCGTGATTGGGCGCCGCGTAGTGTGCGACGCAATGCACGGGAAGTCACGCAAACCATCCGTAAACTTGAGCAAGAGTTAGGCCGTCCAGCCAGTGAGCAGGAAGTTGCTAAAGAATTAAAGATTAATCTGATAGAATATCGGCAAATACTGTTAGAAACCAATAACAGTCAACTATTTTCTTATGACGAATGGCACGAAATTCATGGTGAAAGCTGTGAACCAGTGATTGAGGAAGAGCATGAGACAAACCCTCTGCAACAATTACTGGAAGGTGACCTCCGTCAACGGGTTATCGATGTCATTGAATCGTTGCCTGAAAGGGAAAAAATGGTTCTGACGCTGTATTATCAGGAAGAACTTAATCTTAAAGAGATTGGCGCGGTGCTTAATGTGGGGGAATCTCGCGTGAGTCAGCTCCACAGCCAGGCAATAAAAAGGCTGCGGGCGCGTTTGAATCCAGAGAAGTAACTTTTTGCTTATTTGTTTTTTGTTAAGACTACACACAGGGCTTTATCTCTTATGTCTGTTACAACACAAAAGAAACGGCCTCTCAGCCGTTATATTAAGGACTATAAACATAGTCAGACTCATTGTTTACATTGTCATAAGACGCTTGACCGTATTTCCCTTGTTTTTAACGGTCAGGTCATCAATAAAGAAGCAATTTCTGAGATGACTGAACTGGTGGATGACAAAACATGGAGTGAGTTACAGGGCAAATTTGTAGCGCTGTGCCGCTTCTGTAGTGAAATTTATTGCAACAGCCAGACTGATTATTTCGACATAATGTCATTTAAACAGTATCTGTTTGAACAAACAGAGATGAGCCATAGCACAGTACGTGAATATGTGGTTCGTTTGCGGAGACTGGATGAATTACTGACATCAAGTAATTATCCTGAAGAAGAGTTTACACCAGAAAAAATTCAGGAAAAATTGAGTGAGAAATTGTCTCAGTCCGCTTTCAGTAACTACAATATCGCGTTGCGTAAATATGAGCAATATCTGAGCTGGCAACAGAACGGGCATTGTTAATTAGACAAAGACACAGCGTTTGTCGGGCTGAACAATTTTAGAAGGGGATGCGATAATAACGCATCCCCCTCTCTTCTTTTTTTAATCCGTTTTTTAACCCGTTCTTTTAACCAATAGTCATTAAGCTGGCGTTACCACCTGCCGCCGCAGTATTAATGCTTAAAGAACGTTCGTGCAATAAACGCTCCAGTAGCAGATTAGTTTCACCACGGGCAAAACCCTGTACAGAAATAATCGGCCCCTTGCGTTGTGCGACAGTTTCACAAATATAGCGAAGTTGATCACAATCACCATGATAAATGACCGCTTCTATTACTGTATCTTCTGTCGTGTCTTCATTCTGCCAGTCATTGACCAGATGAATGGAATGACGAATTTCACCCGGTAATTGTTGCAGCAATTGTTGGTGCAGATCATCTTTTTCCCAAATAGCCTGACAGCCAACAGAAAGCACTGCTGCCAATTGGGTCAGCGCATCCTGTTCATTATCCGCGAGGCAAAGAACTTGACCACGTGGTAACAGAGTATAGGTATTACGTTCTCCCGTCGGTCCCGGTAATACGCGTGTTGTTCCTCCCTGAGCCAGTAAGCTATATTCCTGAATGACCTTGTTCAACGCTGAATGATTATGTGCAATTGCCCACTCAGCCAATTTGTTGAAAGATAAATGCAGGGCAGTACGGGCTTTGGCATCCAGTGAATACTCTTCATCCTGTCGCGCCAGTGTTCGAGTCACAGCATTGACTGGACGTTGGGATAACAGGCGATAAAGATAGAGTGGTCCACCTGCTTTTGGCCCTGTTCCCGATAATCCTTCACCACCAAATGGTTGTACGCCGACAACAGCACCGACCATATTGCGGTTGACATATAAATTCCCGACTTTTGCTTTACTGGTGACTTGAGCGATGGTTTCATCAATGCGCGTGTGAACACCCAATGTTAAGCCGTAGCCGGAGGCATTAATCTGATCCAGCAATTTATCCAATTCATCCCGTTTGAAGCGCACAACGTGCAAAACCGGACCAAAAATCTCTTTTTTCAATTCATCAAAGCTGTCCAGTTCAATAAGTGTTGGTTTGATGAACGTACCTTGTGACCATTCTTGTCTGTCTGCTGTATTTTCATGTACAGCCTGATAAATTGTTCTGCCTTTGGTACGCATGGTTTGAATATGGCGTTCGATATTTGCTTTTGCTTCAGCATCAATCACCGGGCCGATGTCTGTGGCCAGGTGTTCAGGATTACCCATCCGGCATTCAGCCATCGCCCCCTTCAACATAGTGAGCGTTCTGTCGGCGACGTCATCTTGTACACAGAGAATGCGCAGGGCAGAGCAGCGTTGACCAGCACTGTCAAAGGCAGACGCAATAACATCGGTGACAACCTGTTCTGTCAGGGCAGAAGAATCGACAATCATTGCATTCATGCCGCCTGTTTCTGCAATCAACGGCGTTGGACGCCCTTGTGCATCAAGGCGACCGGCTATAATGCGTTGTAACAGGCTGGCAACTTCAGTAGAGCCAGTGAACATCACACCACGTACACGCTCATCACCTACCAGCATTGCGCCGACGGTTTCCCCTGGCCCCGGCAGCAATTGCAGTACGTCGCGGGGAATACCTGCCTGATGCAGCATTTTAACGGCAACCGCGGCAATCAACGGTGTTTGCTCTGCCGGTTTTGCCAATACACTGTTACCAGCGGCTAATGCTGCGGCAATCTGACCGGTGAAAATTGCCAGAGGGAAGTTCCACGGGCTGATACAAATCACAGGTCCCAACGGGCGATGTGTATCATTGGCAAAATCCTGACGAACCTGATCCGCATAATAATAGAGGAAATCTACTGCTTCACGGACTTCTGCGATAGCATTGTTAAAAGTTTTACCCGCTTCACGCACCAGAATGCCGAGCAGGGATTGCAGGTTGTTTTCCATCAACTCCGCAGCACGCACTAAGATAGCCGCTCGCTCTGATGGTGGTGTTGCGAACCAGATTGCTCCTGCATTCGTGGAGACTTCCAGCGCATGGTTGACTTCCTGCTCAGTGGCTTCACGAACATAACCAACGGTATCAGAAGATTTGGCCGGATTATTGACGGGCTTGGCTACAGGTAACTTTCCGGTATGGTCGTAATTACCACCCAATAGTGGTTCGCTGTTCCATGTTTCTATTGAAGAACTCAGCAGGGCACTGGAAAGTGAAGCCAGTCGGTGTTCATTGGAAAGATCAAGCCCCGATGAATTGACGCGGGTTTTACCGTACAAATCAATTGGCAATGGGATTTTCGGATGCGGCAAGCCGATTTGGCCTTCGGATTTAGCCAACTCTTGTACCATTTTCACCGGATCAGCTATCAGTTCATCAATCGGCAGGGAGGTATCTGCTATGCGGTTGACGAACGATGTATTAGCCCCATTTTCCAGCAAGCGGCGCACCAGATAGGCTAATAACGTCTCATGTGTTCCGACTGGCGCATAGATGCGGCATGGTCGATTGAGCTTGCCATCAGCAATTTTGCCAACCACCTGCTCATAAAGCGGTTCACCCATACCATGCAGGCACTGGAATTCATATTGGCCCGGATAGTAATTTTGCCCCGCAAGATGGTAGATAGCAGACAAAGTGTGAGCATTATGAGTAGCAAATTGTGGATAAATAAGATTGGGAACGGAGAGTAATTTGCGGGCGCAGGCAAGGTAAGAAATATCGGTATACACTTTGCGGGTATAGACCGGGTATCCTTCCAGCCCATCGACTTGGGCGCGTTTGATTTCGCTGTCCCAATATGCACCTTTTACTAAACGGATCATTAACCTATGACGGCTACGTTGGGCCAAATCGATAATACTGTCGATCACGAAAGGACAGCGTTTTTGGTAAGCCTGAATTACAAAACCAATTCCGTTCCAGCCTTCCAGTTGTGGTTCAAAACAGAGCTTTTCCAGCAAATCGAGAGAAATTTCCAGACGATCAGCTTCTTCTGCGTCGATATTGATACCAACATCATACTGGCGGGCTTGTAAGGTTAATGCGAGTAAGCGTGGATAGAGTTCACTTACAACACGCTCATACTGGGCACGGTTATAACGGGGATGCAGGGCAGAGAGTTTGATGGAAATTCCCGGCCCTTCATAAATGCCACGCCCGTTTGATGCCTTACCAATCGCATGGATAGCTTGTTGATAAGAAATCATATAAGCCTGTGCATCTTCTTCAGTCAGAGCGGCTTCGCCAAGCATGTCATAAGAGTAGCGGAATCCTTTTTCTTCCAGTTTGCGTGCATTGGCGAGCGCCTGGGCAATAGTTTCCCCTGTCACAAACTGCTCACCCATCAGGCGCATTGCCATATCCACGCCTTTGCGTACTAATGGTTCACCACTTTTGCTGATGATGCGATTTAAGGATTTGGAGAGTTTGGCTTCATTGTGGGTAGAGACCAATTTACCTGTAAACAACAATCCCCATGTAGCAGCATTGACGAACATGGACGGGCTTTGACCAAGATGTGAATACCAATTGCCGTTACTGATTTTGTCACGGATCAGGGCGTCACGGGTTGCTTTATCGGGAATGCGTAAAAGTGCTTCGGCAAGGCACATTAATGCAACACCTTCCTGTGAAGAAAGTGAGAATTCTTGCAATAACCCCTGAACCAAACCGGAACGACCAATACCCTGTTTCTGTTGGCGTAATTTCTCCGCGATAGAATAAGCAAGATTATGGGTTGCCTTAGCTTGCACTTCTGATAATTGAGCCCGTTGCAGCAGCATAGGAACTGCTTGCGTTTCAGGCAGACGATACGCAGCAGTAATTGCGGAACGTTTCACCGATTGGGGTAAAATATGTTCGGCAAAATCCAGAAATGGTTGATAAGGGACCTCAATCTGTGATTCTTCTTCGGAAATCTTTTCTTCTTTGTTATTCTGAGCGGCTGATATTTCTGGGATCTTTTCCTCATTTTCCAGACGTTCAAGATAATTAAAGATGGCTTGCTTAATCAGCCAGTGTGGTGTGCGTTCAATTCGTTGTGCAGCAGCTTTAATACGATCACGCGTTGCTTCATCGAGCTTCACGCCCATAGTGGTACTACCCATTCTCACTCCTTAATAGGTAAGACTAATCAAGTTACAGAACAATATCTTCCATGTTGCAACTTTGTGCAACTCTGTTAAAAGCTGTTGTTTGGAATTTGTGAAATTAATCTGGTTTTGATGGTGTAGTTAGTGCGTTTATGATTATTAATGAATTATCCATATGATATATAAGAGCTTGCTATCATATTTCTGAATCAAATCATAATCGATCGTTTTATAAAAGGTGCAACTTCTGGAACATAAATGTGACTTGGCGAGCGTTTCTTGTAAAAAATGCCGTTAATCAGTTGTTAAAAATGTTTTAGCTAATCTAGGATAGAGAGTGATTTAAAAACAATTACAAATATAAACTATACATATCGGAACAACGCCACCTTCAGTGACATTATCTTCGGTACAACTCTGGTATAACCGGACAAGTGAATACTTGCTTTGAAGGTATATTGTGCTGAAGGGGGGAATTTTAAGTACAGATAACATCATTGACGCAAATCAGACCGTCTGAATAAACAGGATTTGCAAAAAAATACTATGGAGAAGAACCTGCATGACAGTAAATTCACCAATGCTAATTACCTTTATTGTCTATATTGCCGCGATGCTGCTGATAGGCTTTATGGCTTACCGCGCTACTAAGAACTTCGATGATTATATTCTAGGTGGACGGCGATTAGGCAGTGTGGTAACAGCATTATCTGCTGGCGCTTCTGATATGAGTGGCTGGTTATTAATGGGGCTACCGGGTGCGATTTTTTTAGCGGGTATTTCCAAGGCCTGGATTGCGTTAGGCTGTCTGCTTGGTGCATACCTGAACTGGAGATGGGTTGCAGGGAGATTACGTGTACATACTGAAGCGAATAATAACGCTTTAACATTACCGGACTATTTTACCAATCGTTTTGAAGATAAAAGTAAACTTCTGCGCATTATTTCTGCGTTAGTCATTTTAATTTTCTTCACAATTTATTGTGCATCTGCTGTTGTGGCTGGTGGATTATTGTTCGAAAACTCATTTGGTATGAGTTATGAAAAAGCAATTTGGCTTGGTGCATTAGCTACTATCGCTTATACCTTTCTCGGTGGTTTTCTGGCGGTAAGCTGGACCGATACAGTTCAGGCATCTTTAATGATTTTTGCTTTGATTCTGGTGCCTGTTTTGATCCTTTTTAAACTTGGTGGATTTGAATCAGCTATTGATATTATCAAAGCAAAAGATCCTGCTTATCTGGATATGTTTCAGGGTTTACAGACCATCACTATTATCTCCTTATTAGGATGGGGATTCGGTTATTTTGGTCAACCACATATTCTGGCTCGTTTTATGGCGGCTGATTCTCATCAGACTATTCATAAAGCTCGTCGTATCAGTATGACATGGATGTTTCTATGTCTCGCAGGAACGGTTGCTGTTGGCTTCTTCGGTATTGCCTATTTTGAGCAAAATCCAGCGCAAGCGGGAAATGTTATGCAAAATAGTGAGCGGATTTTTATGGAGTTGGGAGTCATTTTATTCAATCCGTGGATTACTGGGGTATTACTGTCTGCTGTTCTGGCTGCGATTATGAGTACCTTGAGTTGTCAATTGCTGGTTTGTTCCAGCGCATTGACAGAAGATCTCTATAAAGCATTTATACGGACGAAAGCAAGTCAGAAGGAATTGGTATGGATTGGTCGTTTGATGGTTCTGGTGGTCGCAGCTATTGCGATAGCGATAGCAACCAATCCGAACAACAAAGTGTTGGCTTTGGTCAGTAATGCCTGGGCTGGCTTTGGTGCTGCATTTGGTCCAGTAGTATTAATTTCAGTGCTCTGGAAACGGATGACACGTGATGGGGCATTGGCTGGTATGGTGGTGGGTGCCATCACGGTACTGGTGTGGATGGAATATCAATGGCTTGGTTTGTATGAAATCATCCCAGGATTTATTTTTGCTTCTCTTGCGATTGTGGTCGTAAGTTTGTTGGGTAAAGCGCCAAACCAGGCCATTCAGCAGCGTTTTATTGAAGCAGAAGCTCAGTATAAGACTAAATAAATTCTATTAAAAAACCTCTGATATTTTGGAGGTTTATTGATTAGTTATCCCCTGTATCTTTCAAATTACAGTTTTGTTGAATGCAACTTGAAAGGTAGAGGGGTTATTATCAATTAATCCCTTCATGTCCAATCAAACAAAGCTGGTCTCCAAAAAATTATTGGAGAACCAGCTTGCCTAAGTTTTAATTAGGATTCTGATGCAGATCCAGACATAGATGCCGGATAAAGATAAGCAGACCATTCACTATACTGACAAACAAATATAGAAGCAGCTTTTGATGATAATGGATTAGCTAATTTAAAAACTTTATCTCTTAATTCAGTAGCAGAATTTAGCGAGTTTCCAATATAAGTTCCGGTAGGTAATGCCATAATTTCGCCGCTGTTGTATCTGACTGTTCCATGAAAATTAATTATTTTCATAGATTCATTAAGAGCGTTATGCTCTTTTGGGCC
Source organism: Xenorhabdus sp. NBAII XenSa04 (assembly GCF_963866145.1). NCBI lineage: Bacteria > Pseudomonadati > Pseudomonadota > Gammaproteobacteria > Enterobacterales > Morganellaceae > Xenorhabdus > Xenorhabdus sp. NBAII XenSa04. The sequence goes on along the minus strand of NZ_CAWMEB010000212.1, from coordinate 28,366 downwards.
TGCACCAAAAATTTCAACGCGAATCAGATAATTAGCCATATATCGTCTCTCTTTTATTTAAGAAAATATCAGGTATCCACTTTTTTGACCACAGAACGTTATAATTACATCCAATCTCTTTCCGAGGCTGGTGTGGCGGTGAATTTAACAGGTATTAATGATGTCTTACCATATCAATAATTCACAGTTATTTGAGGAAATAGTCATGTAAGTGGAAATAGCAAAGCATAGGAAAGAAAAATAGTATTTTTTCGGGTTTTAGTATTCTGAAAAATGAATATTTAATTATAAGATTAAGAAATAAAATAACCTTGAGAAATGAGTAAATAAAAGGAGCTGATTTCTGGGGAATATGTAGGTTAGGGTGTGCCATTATTTTAGTTGAATTAATGAAAGCAATCCTGCTGTTTTAATTTTGCATGATGGGAAAAACGGAAATAAGAGAATGAACGTTATTTTTTTAATACGGAAACTGCTTATTGTGTCTGCCAGACATGAAAAAACAGCAAAAATCATCGAGATCACAGAAAATTTCAGCTAACTTGACAATCGCCTGTTCCTTTTTAGATCGGTTTTTTATTCGTCTAAAATTCTAATCTTGGAACAGGCTCTTAGTTCAATTTTTTACCCAGAATGCGGGTTAATTATTTCTTTTCTGCTGCGATACGATCACGAACGTGTTGAGCACGCTCCTGTGAAGGCGGGTGTGAATCAAACATACTGGTTTCACCACTGCCCAGTTTAGCCAGTTTCTCGAAGCTGGTGACTAAACCCTCAGTTTTGATATTGCGTTTTTTCAGCAGATCATAAGAGAAGTCATCAGCTTGACTTTCCTGATGCTGCGAGAACTGCGAGTTGATCAGTTTTTCCCCCAGTGCTGCAAGCTGAGAATCACTCAGTTGTGCAGCTACACCACCGGCTGATGCAGCCGCGGTACGTGCAGCAACTGTAGCATAAGCAACCTGTATTGCTTTACGGGAGTGGCCCAGTGCAACATGACCCATTTCGTGGCCTAGAACGCCTTCGACTTCATTGTCGTTCATCATGTCCATCAGGCCGCTATACACACGCACGCAACCGTTAGCCATTGCCCATGCATTCACATCATCAGTCAGATAAACTTTATAGTTAACTGGTGTACCGTTAACTTCGTTACCTAATGCTTTGGCGATTTTGTTCAGACGCTTAGTGTATTGGCTGGATGCCGGTGCAATTTTATTCTGTGCATCCATATCATTACATGTTTGGTCAGATAACCGTTTGACATCAGAATCACTTAAAGTCGCCGCCTGGAATAGTTGCATTCCGGAGTGAACCAGCATTCCATGATCAATATTCTTACAACCTGTCAGAATTACAGCAGAAACAGCTACTGCAACAAGTGCTTTAATTTTCATAATGTTTTTTCCTTTGCAATACATGCAACTATAGTATTTCAAGAGCATTAAAAGATTATGAATTTTGATAAAAATAACAATAGAAATAAACACTAATAGTTATGATTATGTGAATTTGGTTACAATTTTAAAAAATAATCAAAATATTAAGTAGAGTAATTTAGTTTATTTTTTTTAACAAAATGACTTTTCGTCTATTTAATATGAATTCTCAAAATATAAGAGTGCTTTCTTACTCTTCATATCGCGAGGAGTAAAGGGTTTTGAGAGCTAAATGTCTCGTTATTATGAAAAGGCAGTTATACGCTTTCAGTAATTGAATAAAATAAATACAGCATCTAATTTTGTGAGTAGTGTAAAATACAACCTATTGGTTTTTCGTGTAAATTCGCTCTGTTAATACTGTAGTTGTCTATGTCACAATGGCTCCTTAAACACAGCTTGCTGCTATTGAGGTCATGCTGTGAGAATAAACTGGATACAACTATGGAAGAAAAAATACAACCTACACACCCACCTAAAACTGAGGGTTTGCACCTTCAGCGAAGTCTCACTAACCGACATATACAGCTTATCGCTATTGGAGGAGCTATCGGAACTGGTCTGTTCATGGGATCAGGTAAAACTATCTCTCTGGCGGGGCCATCGATCATTTTTGTCTATATGATCATTGGATTTATGCTGTTTTTTGTGATGCGTGCAATGGGAGAGTTATTACTTTCCAACCTGCATTATAAGTCATTCAGTGATTTTGCCGCAGATCTACTTGGGCCATGGGCCGGTTTTTTTGTGGGCTGGACTTATTGGTTCTGCTGGGTAATTACCGGTATCGCTGATGTTGTCGCTATTACCTCTTATGTCGGATATTGGACACCTGATTTTCCTGAATGGGCCACCTCACTTCTATGTGTTTTGGTATTGCTGACTCTGAATCTCGCGACAGTAAAATTGTTCGGAGAATTGGAGTTTTGGTTTGCGATGATTAAGATTGTTGCCATTGTCGCCCTGATTGTGACAGGGGGAGTACTGATTGGCATCCATTTCCAGTCACCTGCGGGGTATGTTGCCTCCCTTACTAACGTTTGGGCTGACGGAGGTATGTTCCCAATGGGGCTGAGTGGCTTCTTTGCGGGCTTTCAAATCGCTATATTTGCTTTTGTTGGAATTGAATTGGTAGGAACCGCTGCTGCGGAAACCAAAAATCCAATGCAATCCCTGCCAAAAGCAATCAATGCTATTCCGATCCGAATTATCACATTTTACGTGTTAGCCTTGATTGTTATTATGTCGGTTACTCCGTGGCGTGCGATTGTGGCAGATAAAAGCCCATTTGTGGAATTGTTTGTCCTGATTGGATTACCGGCAGCAGCCAGTATTGTCAATTTTGTGGTTCTGACTTCTGCGGCTTCTTCAGCAAACAGTGGGGTTTTCTCCACTAGCCGGATGTTATTTGGTTTGGCAAAAGAAGGGGATGCACCAAAACAGTTCAGCCGTCTTTCCCGACGATCGGTTCCTGCATCGGGTCTGATATTTACGTGTTTATGCCTCTCCTGTGGTGTCATTTTGATCTATTTTATCCCCGATGTAATGCGTGTCTTTACATTGGTAACGACAGTATCTGCCATTCTGTTTATGTTTATCTGGAGCATGATTTTGTGTTCCTACCTAGCTTATCGGAAACGTCGCGCTGAGTTGCATAAGGCATCTGTTTATAAAATGCCATTCGGTATTGTCATGTCATGGATGTGCTTAGCTTTCTTTGCTTTCGTTTTGGTATTGTTGTCGTTGCAGCCTGATACCAGGCAGGCACTGATTGTTACACCAGTCTGGTTTATTATTTTAATGATTGGGTTTCAGGTTGTGAAAAGGCGCAGAGCCCGTCTTTAGTCGTCGAATAATTATTCTGTATAGCTAATGGCCTCGTATCGGGGCCATTTCTTTGTTGCCCCTAATTTGTTCTTTTTACTGTAGTTTTGTAAAAGATAGCTTGTATAGTCAGTTTGCCATTTTTGTCCCTTGATGGAATCTTAGTTGCCATGTACCAGATGCTGATAACTGCCAAATGGATGAACGTAGGACTTTGTTATAGGGATGTCCTGATTTATTCTTTTCTATTTCTTTCTTCTTTTAATGCATCTTCCACAATTTTTTTAGTATAAACATGACCTGACTTTCCTATTTCCAAGAAATCATCATGTAAGATGGTATTTATCCATTTATTATCATTTCTTTTTTCTCTATGTAGACTTATTTCAAGACTTTTTATCAATGCAAAGATAGTTGAGTTTTCTTGCTTCATAGATCACCTCAAAAAGTAATGGTTCAGTAAAATAGCTATATTTAAATTTGTTAAATAATCTCTTTACATCTAATGTATTATCAGTTAATTATAAAAGAGTCAAATTTAAAAGAGGATTATATGGAAATTAAAATTAGATCTGCTGAATCAGAAGATGCTGAGCATTTTCAGCGAATTTTCGGTCACCCTGATGTTTATTCTTGTACATTACAACACCCATGTCCTTCCCGTGAAATGTGGCAAGATCGTCTTAAACAAAATAATACTCAAGGTATACTCGATTTTGTGGCGGAAATAGATGGCAAGGTAGTAGGTACAATAGGGTTATTTACTTATGTTAATCCAAGGCGCAGACATGTTGTAGGTATTGGTATCGGTATTGATGCTGGCTATTCAGGTAAAGGTATTGGCTCAAAGATGATGGAATTTGCCATTGATTATGCCTTCAACTGGCTTGCTTGCATCAGGATTGAATTGGAAGTATTCACTGATAATGAGAAAGCAATAGCACTGTACACTAAATTTGGTTTTGAAATGGAAGGCATCAAACGTAAAGCTGCCTTTAAAAATGGTCAATATTGTGATGTCGTGGCAATGTCTCTAATAAATGATCGCATGTTATAATATTTTATTAGATAGTAAAATACTAACTAAAACTGCTTTTTATTTTTGCCCTTATGCTATAACCAGATTTTTATTTTGATAATCTATCTAATTTTAATCATGTCTGGTCAAATGGATTTTTTTCCAGTTTTCCAGACATGAATTATAAAAATATTAGTAAAATCAGCCGAGTATAACCGTCAATCCCACCGATGTCACCAAGACAAAAAACCTGTGCAAGATCACACTATTTTTAAATCAGAAATACGGTACGGAATGACGGTACTATAGGAATAGGTAACCCTGTTTTTAATGAGAGATCTTTATTTGAAGTGCGTTCTGCCAAATATAAGTATACAAGGAATTTTTCCAGTGCTTCAATCGGTTGAGATAAATTCATATTGTTTTTTATAGTATAGAGTATATTCATTGTAATCTCTTTTATATTTTCCTAGCCATATCGATAATATAATCTAAGTGTTTTTTTATTAATTCAGTTGTTGAAATTCCTGTCAACGCCATTACAGTCAATCTCTCAAAAATAAGGGCGGTTTGTTCTGCTTTTTTTGTTCAAAATCAGTTAATCTAAGAATGATTTTTAAATTGGATTATATATTGATGCTTTTTCTGTGCTTGCATTTCATTACCTTTGAAAACGACATCAATGTCACTTTTGAAGTAATCTATGTTAAATATTTTGCTTTTGCAATAAGAATATTGTCCATAAATAAATATGAGATTATTTTTATATAGTGATTATTGTAAATTTTACTATAACAGTAGGATTAACTAACTATATAATATTTACTACAATCGCTATCACTTTGCAGTAAATATTATAGATGTCCGTTATTACTATTGAATGACAATTAAAATGAGAAAACTATAAGTCAGCATACATATATCATAAATAAATGAGATTTATACTGGGGTATGTTTATGTCATGTGAGTATTGCTCAATATAGTTTGATTTCTTTATCTTTTTCGTGATTTTTATTTACCCGGAGAGTTGCTTTTGATTTTGAGAAACAATATCTGTTAGAAAATCCGCGACTTTCCTTATCCTGGGAGTGTGTGCTAAATCTGCCTGAATAACAAGCCAAAGAGACCGTTCTAACTCCGGGTGCTGTGAAATACAAATAAAATCTGTAGTGTTGGCAATAAAGTGGGGCAGTATTGCCAATCCTAAACCTGCTTTTACTGCCGCAATTTGGCCTGAAAGTGAAGTTGTAGCTATAGAGAGTGGGCGGCCTTTCAAAATTTTCTCCGTCCATTTGGATGATGGGAGTTGCAGGTATTCATCAGTCCAACTGATAAAATGGATGTTGTCATATGTGCCTTCATGTATTTTATCTTGATGATTTATATAATATTTATTACTGGAATATAATCCAAAACCCAATATACCCAATTGACGCACTGTAACATGGCCTTGTTCAGGTCTGACAAGACGAAGGGCTAAATCAGCATCACGACGATGAAGATTTACAGTCTGTACATCAGTAATGATTTCCAGCGTCAGATCTGGGTAGTTTTTTTGTAAGATTGACAGATTAGGAATAATTAAGTCGTTAGCAAGAAGTTCGGTTGTTGCGAGACGGACTTTACCCGCGATTTTTGTACGTATATCAACCTCAGTCAGAAATGAATTTGCAGCGATTTCCATTACTTTGGCTTTTTCCAGTAGTTCCCTTCCATCTTCTGTTAACTGATAACCTGTCTGATGACGGAGGAATAAAGGCATTCCGAACGTTTTTTCAAGCCGTTCAATTTTGCGCGATACCGTTGCGATACCAACACTAAGAAGCATTGATGCATTACTGATAGTTCCAGTTTGTGCGACTGCCAGGAATACTCGAATATCATCCCAACTAAATGATTGCATATTATGATTTCCGTTTTTGGAAAATTATCTTCTACTTATGACTAAATATTTCATTTTTGAACTATGCCACAATAATTTCAATAAAAACAACCCAATTATTTTTCTAAAAATTAAGAGAGCTAAGTCATGAACATACGGATAACACCACAGTTAGCGGTTATTCTGACGTTAATTGCAACATTTTTATGGGGTTCAAACTTTCCGGTAACTAAAATAGTGCTTGTAGATCTCCCTCCGTGGACAGCTTCTGGTGAACGTTTTGTTTTTGCTGTTTTGGGTATTTTCATTTTTATGATGTTTAGAAGAAAAATTAATGGCAGGGCGTTTAAGAAAAACTGGTTGGCTTTTATTTTTCTTGGAGGAATTGGTATCGCGGGATTTAATGGAGCATTGTTTGTTGGTCTCCAACATGGACATCCTGTGACTGCTGCATTAATAATGGCAACGACACCAGTTTCTGCCAATATTTTAGAAGCTATTATTAACCGCCGTTTCCCTGAAATAATACGTGTGGTTGGAATGATTATTAGTTTACTTGGAGTGGTATTGGTAATTACCAATGGTCAGTTGATTTTTGGTGGCGCGGTTCATATAGAAAAAGGGGTATTGATTATTTTTGCAGGGAGTCTCGGTTGGGCAATTTATACCGTTGGAATTCGTGTTTTTGTTACAGAAGCAACTCCACTTGAAACTACCAGTTGGACAATGTTTTTTGGCATGATTATATTGGTAATAGTTGCAATTTCTGTTGAATCTCCTGTGCCTGCATTATTATCAGCATCATTTGAGAGTCATTTGGCGAGTATTTATATGGGTATTGCAGGTTCTTTTTCTGCTTATCTTTTTTGGAATATAGGCATTGCTACTCGTGGGGCAGGTAAGACAGCAATATTTTTTAATTTTGTACCTATTTTTGCATTAACGATACAGATAATTGTAGAGGACAGGTTCAACTTAGTTCAGTTTATTGGTAGTACTCTTACTATTATAGGCGTACTGTTGGGGCAAGGTACTATCAAAATATTCCGAAGAACGCTGCCGTGATATTAGCATTGTGGTAACCAGAGAAAAAATGAATGTGATGAAACTAATTAATGAGCTGTGGCACATTTGGGGCAACATTTGACAGTGTGATTTAGTACTGAGCAGAGCACAAGTATATGACAGTGTGGTTGCCTTATGCTGACGTTAATATGGATATATACAAAACGTCACTCAGTACTGGATCAATCCCTGTCTAACCGATTCTGATTTGAGAAATATCAGACTGGAACTGTGATTGAATCGCCAGAAATAGCTTTATATCTGTGACGTCAATTATTCAATTATGGAACTAATGATGAAAGAACACCCTGATTTATGGATTGAATTGATGGATAGCCTGAGAAATGCCTGGCCACAGATATCTGGTTCCTTGCTGGCTATTATGATCTGTTATGGACGTCTGCTTTATGACGGTGTAGAACGAAAAAAACGCTGGATTGAACCTTTTTTATGTGGGGCGTTGTCATGGGGATTCTCAAGTGCGCTGGAACTGGTTGGTATTCCCAGCAGCATGTCACCTGCGCTTGGTGGCGCTGTGGGGTTTATTGGTGTAGAAAAATTGCGCGAAATTGCGATCCGTATCATTGATAAGCGCTTGGATGAAAAATCACATGATTAAAGAAAAGACTGAGAATTTTACCTCACGATTAACAATCTTTTCTTTATGATGCACAAGCTGCATTTCATTACGTAATTTAGCATATGCCATATCAATCAGCTCCCGAGGTATTCTGATATACCATTATTGCCGGAGGTAAACTTGCGGCTGGTAAGTTTCAGGATGCCGGGTTACGCCTAAATCAGCCCGATACCATTGTTTAAGGATATCATTCCGCAGGACATCCTGTGGTGTGCCGGATGCAACTAACTTTCCTTGATGTAATAGGATAATTTTATCCGCATAGAGTGCAGCCAGATTTAGATCGTGCAATACGCAGCAGACAGCAAGAGGGTGTTGACGGGTCAGGTTATGAACAAGTCGCAATGTATGCTGTTGGTGGTAAAGATCCAATGCTGAGGTTGGCTCATCCAAAAACAGACAGGACTCTGTTGGCTCTGGATGCCAGAGTTGAGCCAGCGTCCTTGCCAATTGAACACGTTGCTGTTCTCCGCCAGAGAGTTGCTGATAATTCCGATGCCTCAGTTCTTCACACTCTGTTAATGCAATTGCTTCATCAATAGCAATTTGTTTATGAGCGTTTTCATGGGGGACTCGTCCCATTGCAATAATTTCTTCCACGCTGAAAGGAAAAGAAAGTGAACTGTATTGCCGCATTACTGCACGGATCCGCGCAAGTTTTTGGGTTGGCCATTGGAGCAGAGGGATTCCTTGTAACAGGCATTCGCCACTGTTTGGTGAAACATAACCGGTTAACAGCCGTAATAGCGTCGATTTACCTGCACCATTGGGACCAATAATTGCAACCACTTCTCCTTGATGGATAGAGAGCGAAACCTCTTTGATGATTTGGTGCTGCCCAATGAAGTAGTTCAGATTTTTGGCTTCAAGTAAACTTTTTGACATTATCGGCTCCATTACAAACGGCCTTTTGAAGGTTTAAGGATTAACCCTAAGAAATAAGGGGCACCAATTAAACCGGTAATAAGACCAACCGGCATTTCGGCGGGAGCAACTAATGTTCTGGCTAATGTATCCGCAGTTAACAAAAGACATGCACCACCCAGTGCTGATATTGGTAATAACCAGGAATGATCGCCACCAAACCGCAATCTGGCAAGGTGGGGGATAACCAAACCAATGAAGCTGATAACACCACTCAATGCGACCGCGCAGCCAATTAGCAATGCACTAAGCAGAAGTAACTGAAATTTCGTTTGTTGGACATTAATGCCTAAATAGTGGGCTTCTTCATCGCCCAATTGCAGTAGATTGAGTTTTCGAGATTGACTGAGTGCTAACAGGCTGACAGGAATAATAATAGAAGCAGCAATAATCAATGTTGGCCATTCAATCTGGCTCAGTGAACCCATCATCCAAATGGTAAATTGACGTAATTGCTGGTCATTACTGATATAGCTCAATACACCGATAAATGACATACACAGTGCATTAATGGCGATACCTGCAAGCAGCAATTTCGATAAATTACCGTGGCTATATTTATTTAATGAAAAGATCAGTAATGAGATTAATAAACTACCACCAAAAGCTGCAATAACATGACCATACAACGCAATATTTTCAGATAACATGTTGTCTGAGAAAGAGAAAGGCAAAAAGGTGGGCACAACAATCATGATTGCCACAGTCAGTGCAGCACCACTGCTGATCCCCAATAATCCGGGATCAGCAAGAGGATTACGAAATAATCCCTGCATTATGGCACCGGAAACAGCCAGCGCACCGCCAATCAGAATCGCCAATAGAATGCGTGGTAGCCGGATATTTAACCAGATTTGCCACCGTGGGTCATCCAAAGAGGATTCCCACAGAGTTTTAAAAGAAAGAGGCAATGCCCCCATATTGGCTGAACTGATTGCCAGAATAAATAGCAATATGCCCAGTAACATCAAACCAAAACTGGGGGATTGGGTACGACTCATTGCACTTTCTCCGCAGCTTCACGGACTTGTTTCATCACTTCCGGGGTATGGATACCGAATCCGAGCAAGCTCATTTCATCCACAACGACCACCTGTTTTTTCTTTCCTGACGGAGTAAAGCTCAAGCCCGGAAGTTGCCACAGTTTATCCACACCACCTAGCGTTTTCAGTCCCTCGGTGCTGACTAACAGCAAATCCGGCTGGCTGGCGATAACACCTTCCTGAGATAAAGGGCGGTATCCTTTGAATCCCTGCATGGCATTTTGGGCACCAATGGCATGAATAATCTTATCCGCAGCGGTTTGTTGGCCGGCGGCCATTGGCATAATCCCACCGTGACTCATAACAAACATCACTTTTGTGGGAATGCTTGACGTGGTGATTGCAGCCAATCGTTGTTGATATTGAGTGATTAGCTTTTCACCACGTTTTTCCTGGTTGACCGCCTTGGCGACGGTCTTGATTTTTTCAGGAACGGCTTCTAACGAGGCTTTGCTGGTCACTTTAATAACTTTCACACCGGAATCTTCGATTTGCTTGAGTGCCAGAGAAGGTTGGGCTAATTCACTAGTGATCACCAGTGATGGGCGCATAGACAAAATCCCTTCTGAATTCAGCATTCGCATATACCCCACATCTGGCAATGAGAGTATTTCCTTAGGGTTTTGACTGGTACTATCCCTGGCAACAACATGCTGTCCTTCGCCAAGTGCAAAAACAATTTCAGACACATCACCGCCAATTGTGACAATACGTTCAGCAGAGTCAGCAGAAAACGCACTGGAGGAGATGGCAAGCATAAATGTTAGAAGCCACTTTTTCATGCTACACAAGTTTCCTTTTCTGGTTGCAGTTTAGGTAGTGCGGCAATTTGTTCGCGCCACTGTGCCTGCTCAGGAGTACCTTCGGTACGCTGACCATACAGTTGGGCGATTTGGTTACCGTCCGCATCGAACAACTCAAGGCTGGTAACGAAACCATCTGTTGTTGGTTTGCGTGTGATCCAGCTTTCAGCAATAGCACTTTCAATCAGGTGCAATGTGAAATTATGATTAAAAATATTAGCCCACTTCTGGGAAGAGTTTTCTTCCTGATACGGCATCAGACGCTCAAGTGTACCCGTAAAGATCTGGATACAACCGCGATTTCCAACGAAGATCATAATTTCATTTTGATCTTTGTGTGCAACTTCAAGGATCTGAGTCAGGGCGGAATTCTCTACACGGTAAGCCAAATCATCTTTGACAGCATTGAAAATCTGCTGGCGATTCAGATTATGACGTTTCATCATGATGAAGAACTGGTGAACGTCGGTCATTGCACGCCACTCTTCATCCAATTGTGTTTTCAGCTCTTCAGTCACTTCTGCATATTCAGGGGCTTCTTCAGGTTTCACTTCCAGCACCGGGTTTTCATCTGTCTGATATTTCTCAATCAGGGCTTCCCATGCAGCCATATCAGTATGTTCTGTTGTATACACTTTGTGCAGAGCATCACCCTGGCGATCAAAGAATTGGATACTGTGACGTATACCATTTTTCGTAGGTTCTACTAGAGAGAAAACACAGCTCCAATGTTCAAAGAACATACGTAAATCCAGTTCACGCGGATTGAGGATCAGACCAACATGCTGGCTGAACTTCGTGTTTTCGTAACGGCCAACCTGTTCGTGGACAGCAAAATCATTACGGGTAATGGCCTTGGTTTCACCGACTGTTGCTAATTCTTGCAGCAGGGTAGGAGCATCAACGTTCAGACGTTTTGCGTCGATACCGACACGACTGTGCAGTAATTCTCCTTCGCTGACATTAAGATAAGCGGCTAAGTCGCGTGCATATTTAGCTTTATTATCCGCTTTTGCCTGTAGGTAACGTTCATAAAGTGACTGATTCACAGATACTAGCTCCTTAAAAAAACTGCGTTAAAGGTTAAAAATTAGGGCTGCTATTCTTTACCATCGGTAGTCTTTACCACCGATAGTCTTTACCACTGGTAGCTGACAAACAGTTTGGCATTGCGGCCACTCTGCGGTGCACCCAGTGATGAATAATATTGCTTGTCGAAAGCGTTGCCGAGTACGACAGAGGCCGTTACACCTTTTAGCTGGTCTTCACCGTGGTAACTGATGTAGAAATCATTGACGCCATAGCCTGCATATTGAGTAACTTTTTTTCCACGTTCATCTTTGTCACCGTTAACGCCTATGAACTGGGTACGTTGAGTAAATTTACCGATCCAACCAATAGAAAAACCGCTACTGGAAAGAGGAATATCTAGTGTGCTGGTGACTGTATCTGGGCTGAGGGCATCAATAGTTTTGCCAGTTTGTTCATTTTTGCCTGTAGTACGGTTGTAAGCCAGATCCCATGAGAACCAATCAGTGTTATATGTCATCGAAACGTCCCAACCCCAGATTTTGGCTTTCGGGATATTGATCGATGTTGTGAACCTCATATCAGGGGTTACATCGGTAGAAATATAATCTTTTGCTTTAGTATCAAAATAGCTGGCTTTAAATTTCAGTCCATCATTGCTGGTAAGTAGATCATCGAAACGGAGCCCGAAGCCATATTCCTGAGTTTCATTGCTTTCAGGGCGTAAGTTAGGATTCGGCTTCCAGTAATTGGTGAAAGTGATAAGGCCTTTTTTTGTTTTTATATCCATAGAGAAATGTTTGGAATCGTTATACATTTCCCCCATTGTCGGCGAGCGGAATGCCTGAGAGTAAGAAGCAAACAGCATCGACCAATCTGTTGGGGTGATACTGATAGCACCTTTTGATGACCATTTGTCGGCATTGATATCTTTATATTTATCATTTGATGCCTTGTAATTGTCGTAACGTGTACCGACGATAAATGAAACTGGCAAGTCACGAATGGTTATTTCATCTTGAATCCAACCGGATGCAAAACGGATGTCTGCATGCGGGAATCCATTTATACCATTGCTGCTTGGTTTTTGTTTCTGTTTATACAGTTCGCTACCATAAGTAAATTGATGTGCAGCGAAGGCGTTGGCACTCAAGTGAGAACGATTTTCCAGTTTTATACCGTAAGTTTCTTGTTTACGGCCTTCAAAACCATTTTTTTTACTTTTAGCATTAATGCTAATGTTGGAATAGTAAATATCTGTTCTGAAATTTAACCAGTTATATTCTGCCGGATTTAACTTATAAGTCAGTTGCGCGTCACGTTGTGTTGTGGTGCGATCAGTCTGTGCTGTTTTATCTGCTGTTTTGACAGATTGTGGGTTCAGTGGTTCATTAGCCTTATTACGGTAATAACGAAGTTCGCCACCGATTGATTGGCTGTCATCAATTTTCCATGTCCCTTTAGTCAGTACATTGCCGATAATCTCATCATTTTGGCCTTTTACCCCGCCGCCATAACGAATATTGCCAACATCACGGGTACTGAAACTCAATAGACCATCAAGATTATCGGTTTTACCAAATGCGGCTCCGCCGAATCCCCAACTGTGATCCCCGGTTCCGGCACGACTAAAAACACGAAAACCGGTATTTTGCCCCGCCTGTAAGAGATCTGCGGCATCAACTGTCTGGTAGGCAATAACCCCGCCTAATGCACCACTACCATAGAGCAGGGCAGATGGGCCACGGACAACTTCGACTTGTTTAATCAGTGAGGGATCAAGGAAGATGCCATTAATATGCCCGGTGTCAGTACCTTGACGAACGCCATCAACCAGCATTAAAACGCCTTTTTGAGAGTAACCACGAAGGTTGATATCTTGCCCGTTAGCGCGCCCGTAATCCGTAGTGTTAATCCCAGGGATCTTGTTCAGCAAGTCATTTGCATTACCTGCAACTTTACTGCTGGCTGAGTTACCTTCAACAACTGTTACCATCATAGGTGCTTCAAAACTGTCGCGTTGATTCCCTGTGGCATAAACCGTCAGTGTATCTTTATGATGTTTATTATTCTCTGCTAAAGCTGTTTTTTCATCTGGGATGGTTGCTGCGTGAGCAGAAGACAACCCTGTCAGAATGACAATACTTAGTGCAGACAATTTCAGGTTTGGTGGTTGAATTCGGGTCATATAGGTTATCTCCATAATTTTGCTGTGTTTTAAAGCATACGAATGGTTTTGAAACATACATATATTGTTTTAAGAACCATTGAGATGCATCACGGTGAATTCTCTGAATTGTTATTACGTCAGAGTAAAGTTATCGGTTTGTGTCGAATCACGATGTAACGCAAGAAGGATCTGTTGTTGCAAAGGATTGATGTAGTAGCACAGGCAATCAGTTAATGTTTTCATAACCCAATATGAACAATAATTATTCTAATATTGAGAATAATTATCGTTTCTGTCTTGGTTAACTTCAAGCTATTTTTTTGTGTGGGTATAACTGACTCAATAGATGGGTTTTGTATGATTTTTCAGATGAGGGGTTGGCTCCTACTCCCACGTGAACAGAAGCCAATAAAAACGATATTCAGAACCGACTTTCAATTGCTTCGGCCAGAATACTAAGGAATTGTTCGGTATCTTGCCAGCTAAGGCATGGGTCAGTAATAGATTGTCCGTAGGCCAGGGGCTCTCCCTGCATGATTTTTTGAGAACCTTCCACTAAGAAACTTTCTGCCATGACACCCGCAATAGCCGTTGAACCAGACTGGATCTGTTGGCTGATATTTCTGGCTATATCCAGTTGTCGGCGGTGAACTTTCTGACAGTTTCCATGACTGCAATCTACGATCAAGCGTTCTGGTAGGTTGAATTCGCGTAATTTCTGACAAACTGCTGTAATATCTTCAGCACTGTAATTCGGTTTTTTCCCACCGCGCATAATGATATGCCCATAAGGATTTCCACTGGTCTGATAGATGGTCATCTGTCCATCTTTATCTGGTGACAAGAACATATGTCCGGCACGTGATGCACGTATCGCATCAATAGCAATATGAATATTACCGTCAGTACCATTTTTAAATCCGACCGGACATGACAGTGCAGAGGCCATTTCCCGGTGGATTTGGCTTTCTGTTGTTCTTGCACCGATTGCTCCCCAGCTAATTAAATCTGCAATATATTGCCCGATGACCATGTCCAGAAATTCTGTGGCGGTGGGCATTCCCAACTCATTAATATCAATTAATAATTTACGGGCGAGTGAAATTCCTTTATTGACATGACAAGAACCATCCAACATAGGGTCTGAAATCAATCCCTTCCAGCCAACAACAGTACGAGGTTTTTCGAAGTAGGTTCGCATTACGATTTCCAGACTGTGCTGATATTTTTTACGCAATACGTGCAAACGTGAGGCATAATCAAGGGCGGCATCAACATCATGTATAGAGCAAGGCCCAATGATAACCAGCAAACGTTGGTCGTTGCCTGTAAGAATAGCTTCAATACGTCTGCGTGATACTGTCACATTTTGCAATGTTTTTTCTGATATGGGATATTGCTCAGAAAGTGTTTTAGGTGTTATTAATCTGTCAATTGGGTGGGTTCTTAATTCATCTGTTTTGTGCATATACTTTCTCAAATTCTACTTCATCTTGGAATACAGTCTGGCGTAATTGAAATTACAATAACTCAACCTCCGGCAAATTCAACAGACAATAATTACAATTAAATAAGAAATCGCAAGCATAAGATTGTAACGGTATTCTGAGAGGTGCTGGTATTTCCGGGATCAGAACATGCGCCGTTTCAATCCCATACTGTCAATAATTTTGGTTGAAATCTCCTCGACAGAATAATTGGTGGTATTTAAGTAATTAATTTTGTTTTTGCGAAATAGGGCTTCAACCTCAGTAATTTCGATCCGGCATTGTCGTAATGAAGCATAACGACTATTTTCTCTCCGTTCTTCCCGGATAGCGGCCAGTCTTTCCGGGCTTATTGTCAATCCGAAGAGTTTCTGCTGGAAAGGTTTTAGATCAGCAGGCAATTGCAGATTATCCATATCATCCGCAGTGAAAGGATAGTTTGCGGCTTGAATGCCGAATTGCATGGCAAGATAGAGGCTGGTGGGGGTTTTCCCACAGCGGGAAACACCCAGAATAATTACCTGAGCCTGATCGAGATTGCGTAATGAAACACCATCGTCATGTGCGAGGGTGTAATCAATGGCTGCGATGCGGGCATCATATTGACTCAGATTTTTTTCAGATAAACCGTGGGTACGGTGTAATTCAGGTTTAGGTTCCAGCCCGATTTCTTGCTGCAATGGTGCAACGAGAGTCTGGACAATATCCAGGCAAAAACCTTTACTGCTGGTGATAATATTTTTAACTTCATTGGAAATGATGGAATAAAAAACGAGTGGCCTGATTTGTGTTGCCTGATAGA
This sequence comes from Xenorhabdus sp. NBAII XenSa04, assembly GCF_963866145.1. NCBI lineage: Bacteria > Pseudomonadati > Pseudomonadota > Gammaproteobacteria > Enterobacterales > Morganellaceae > Xenorhabdus > Xenorhabdus sp. NBAII XenSa04. The sequence continues at coordinate 12,239 of NZ_CAWMEB010000212.1, read as the reverse complement.
GGGTATTTATCTGGTTCCTAATTTCTTCTGCTCTCATTTTGTTGGTGACAAAGGGTAAGGTATAAGACGTGATATTAATCGGGAATTGAGACAATACAGCATGACCCAAAACTTCTGCCGTAATTGCTGTACCATCGGAAATGAAAAATACACTGCGTTCCAGAATTTCATTGTCCTGAGTCTGAGGGAGTAGGATCTCTATCATTGTGCTTTTCTTTTATTGTTGAGTTTATAGGGAGTTAGCAAAATATTAGCTGAATCGTTTTTATTACAAATTACAGCCATAGATAACGTTCCAGATTATACGTGTAAAAAAATAATATTGCTGGGTTGATCGATTCACCTTTCTATATGTAGCGAGACATTGTGCTAGGCTATTTCCTGCTGTAAAAACAGCTTTAATTTTCCGAGTTGTACCTCCGAATGTAAAAAGGATAGTTTCAATGTCCAATAATGGCCTTACCCCATGTAATGTGCTTTGGTATAACCAATTAGGCATGAATGATGTTAGTCGGGTCGGTGGTAAAAACGCCTCTCTTGGCGAAATGATCACTAATCTGGCTGACCTTGGTGTATCTGTCCCCAATGGTTTCGCTACAACTGCACAGGCATTTAATGATTTTCTGGAACAAAGCGGTGTTAACCAGCGTATTTATCAATTACTGGATGAAGTTAATGTTGATGATGTTAATCAATTAGCTAAGGCTGGCGTACAGATCCGCCAGTGGGTGATTGATACACCATTTACGGCACAACTGGAAAAAGATATCCGCGATGCTTATTTGCAATTGTCTGAAGGTGAGCCGGATGCTTCTTTCGCTGTCCGCTCCTCTGCGACGGCTGAAGATATGCCGGATGCTTCTTTTGCCGGACAGCAAGAGACTTTTTTAAATGTGCAGGGCATTGATGCTGTGATGATTGCTATTAAACATGTCTTTGCATCTCTCTTCAACGATCGTGCTATCTCCTACCGTGTCCATCAGGGCTATGACCACCGTGGTGTTGCATTATCAGCCGGAGTACAGCGTATGGTGCGTTCAGATCTGGCATCATCGGGTGTGATGTTTACGATTGATACGGAGTCTGGTTTTGATCAAGTCGTGTTTATTACATCTGCCTATGGTTTGGGTGAAATGGTTGTACAGGGAGCAGTAAATCCTGATGAGTTTTATGTCCATAAACCTACATTAAAAAATAATCGCCCTGCGATTGTCCGTCGTAATTTGGGCTCCAAAAAAATACGTATGGTCTATGCAGACAGTAAGGAGCATGGTCAGCAGGTACGTACAGAAGATGTCTCTGAGGCGTTACGCAATCGTTTCTCTCTTACTGACAGTGAAGTTGAAGCACTGGCAGGACAAGCATTACTGATTGAAAAACATTATGGCCGTCCAATGGATATTGAGTGGGCGAAAGACGGGCACAATGGCAAGCTATATATTGTACAAGCACGCCCTGAGACAGTCCGCTCAAATCAGCAGGTGATGGAGCGTTATCAACTGAATGAACAGGGTCGTGTGCTGGTGGAAGGCCGTGCGATCGGGCACAAAATCGGTGTTGGTACGGTTAAAGTTATCCACAATCTCAGCGAAATGGATCGTATCCAAGTAGGGGATGTGTTGGTAACAGACATGACCGATCCAGATTGGGAACCTATCATGAAAAAAGCGGCGGCGATTGTTACCAATCGTGGCGGCCGTACTTGTCATGCTGCTATTATTGCTCGTGAATTGGGTATTCCTGCGGTAGTAGGTTGTGGTGACGCGACAGAACGCTTAAAAGAGGGTGAGCAAGTGACTGTTTCTTGCTCTGAAGGGGATACTGGTTTCGTTTATCAGAATCAACTGGATTTCAGCATCCAAAGTTCTCAGGTTGATGAACTGCCAAAGTTGGATGTTAAGATCATGATGAATGTGGGCAATCCGGATCGGGCGTTTGACTTTGCCTGCCTGCCGAATGAAGGTGTAGGTCTGGCACGTTTAGAATTCATTATAAACCGCATGATTGGTGTTCATCCCCGTGCCCTGATTGAGTTTTCTGAACAATCCCCCGAACTACAGGAACAGATTAAATCATTAATGGTAGGTTATGATGATCCTGTTGAGTTTTATGTCGGACGTCTGACGGAAGGTATTGCGACGTTGGCGGCCGCATTTTGGCCTAAGCGCGTTATTGTACGTTTATCTGACTTCAAATCTAATGAATATGCGAACTTAGTTGGCGGTGATTTATACGAACCACACGAAGAAAACCCGATGCTTGGTTTCCGTGGTGCTGGTCGCTATGTTTCTGACAGTTTCCGTCAATGCTTTGCTTTGGAATGTGAGGCGGTCAAACGAGTGCGTAATGTTATGGGGTTAACTAACGTCGAAGTGATGATCCCATTTGTACGTACAGTAGCACAGGCCGAAGCGGTAATTTCAGAATTGGCATTACAGGGGTTGAAACGTGGTGAGAATGGGTTGAAAGTCATCATGATGTGTGAAATTCCATCAAATGCATTATTAGCGGAACAATTCCTTGAGTATTTTGATGGTTTTTCTATCGGTTCAAATGATATGACTCAATTAGCATTAGGATTGGATCGTGATTCGGGGGTTGTATCTGAATTATTTGATGAGCGTAATGATGCAGTGAAACAATTACTTTCTATGGCAATTCGGGCAGCTAAGCGACAAGGAAAATATGTCGGTATTTGTGGTCAGGGGCCTTCTGATCACGAAGATTTCGCTGAGTGGCTAATGAAAGAAGGGATTGACAGTTTATCATTGAATCCTGATACCGTTGTTAGAACCTGGATTTCTCTAGCGGGAAATAATTAGTAACAACTTATTCAGACATGAACTAAAAAGCCTGTTAAAAATATTTTCAGGCTTTTTGTTTTTTATAACATAATCTTTTTTAACATTGGCGATATATTATATAGAACCAATGAAAATTTTTCCTAAACCCAAAAAAAAAGCCTATCATGGGCTGACAGGCAAAGACTACACACAGCAATATATATTACTTCACTTATCCCAGTTTGTGGCGTTTACAAACTAAGACAGCAATTCATGGGAAACATTGTTTCGATGAAAAGAATACTAATTTAATAAGTGAGTTTATTCATTAAGAATTCTCTTAATAAATCAGAATTAAAAAAACAAAATTAAAAAATAACTTTTTTGTAACAAATTTTTGAAGGATTTATTTACTGGTGGGATGAATTTTTATTTTCTATAGAACCGAGATTATCTATTTACATTAATTGATAATTGCGCGGAAAAATCATATTCCGCGCTATCATTTATTATTGTATATGGTCTTTTTTGAAATATTGTTCTATATGTTCTATTTTATTTTCAGGTTCAGGAACTTCATCCATCCAGGCCAGCAACAAGCTATAAGAAACAGCTAATACCACCGGGCCGATAAATAATCCAATCACACCCAGTGAAAGTATACCTCCGATAACACCAGTGAGAATTAAAACCATAGGTAAATCGGCACCAAGTCGAATAAGGAAAGGACGAAGAACCCCATCCATTGTGACCAGAATTAAACTCCAGACAACTAAAATAGTTCCCCAGGTTGTTTCTCCTGTCCAATAAAGCCAAACAATGGATGGGATAAGGACGAGTAAAGGGCCTAATTGAGCAACACAGAGTACAAACATTATGACTGTTAGGATCATGGCATAAGGAATACCTGCGATTGCTAACCCAATTCCACCAGCGATAGCTTGTACGAGTGCTGTAACGACCACACCTAAAGCAACAGCACGAATGGAACGAGCAGCCAGTAGCACGACAGCATCACCACGTTTACCTGCCAGCCGGATAGCGAAATGGCGAATGCCTAGCATAACGTGTTCACCTTTCCAATAAAGCAGGACACTGAACAGTACCATCAGTGCTAGGTGGAACAGAAAACGGCCTGCATTGGCGGCTTGAGCAAAAAACCATGTTGCTGCTTTACCAATGTAAGGCGGAATTTTGGCCAGAAGCATGTTACTGCCTTCAGCAAGAGTGTCTTGCCATTTAATATATAAGTCATTGCCAATGACTGGGATTTTATTGAGCCATTCCAATTGAGGCAGGTGTATATTGGCTGGAGATTTTGCCCATGTAATTAGTGGTGCGCTGTTTTCCAGCAAGCTGCCAACCAGTAAGGCAATAGGAATAACAAATAATAAAATCAATATTAATGTCATGACGGAAACCGCGATCCAGCGCTTTCCCCATAAATGTTGTTGTATTTTTTCCATTAGTGGCCAAGTTGCGATAACCACCATTCCTGACCAGATGAATCCTAAAATAAATGGACTCAAAACCCAAAAGCTGGTCGTAATGAGTAGTAAAATGAAGAACAGTACAAATAGCAGTTTGGGTAAATCGTGACGTGGTTGCGATTTTTCCATGAAATGATTTCTCTCGGCAATTGATAATATTGTCAGAATCAACAATGGTAAATAAATATAACGTTATTTCACAGATTGCTCAAAATTGTTAAATATTGTGATATCGTTGAAAAACTATCTATTCAGATCCCAGTCTGAATTGATTGTTAAGGTAGTATATAAATAAAGCAATGTGGACACTTATTAGAAAAAGGGGCAATGAGCCAATGATCCCACGTATACCACAAGCCCCCCAAGTCAGTGAACTGGTAAAGGAATATTTGACTGTATTGAAGGATACTGGTTTTACAGGTGATACTGCCAGCAATTACGCAGATAGACTGACTATGGCGACAGATAATAGTATTTATCAGTTGTTACCACAAGCGGTTATCTTTCCGCGTTCCAGTGCCGATGTTGCATTGTTGGCAAGGATTGCAGGAGAAGAACGCTTCCATTCTCTGACATTCACCCCCCGAGGTGGGGGAACTGGTACGAATGGCCAGGCCCTCAACAATGGTATTGTTGTAGATATGTCCCGGTATATGAAAAGGATTCTGGAAATTAATCCAGAACAAGGCTGGGTTAAAGTTGAAGCAGGTGTTATTAAGGATCAACTCAACCAATACCTAAAACCTTTCGGTTATTTTTTCTCTCCTGAATTATCAACCAGTAACCGCGCCACATTAGGCGGCATGATCAATACCGACGCATCCGGTCAGGGATCGTTAGTATATGGTAAAACGTCAGATCATGTACTTGGTGTCCGTGCTGTTTTACTGGGGGGAGAAATGCTTGATACCCGCCCTATGAGTACAACACTGGCAGAATCGATTGCGGAAGAGAAATCGGTTATCGGCCATGTCTATAAAACGGTACTTGAACGCTGTCGTGAGCAACGGGAATTAATTGTTGAAAAGTTCCCAAAACTCAATCGATTTTTGACAGGTTATGATTTGCGTCATGTTTATAGTGATGATATGCAGTCATTTGACTTGACACGCATATTAACGGGATCTGAAGGTACTCTGGCCTTTATTACCGAAGCAACATTGGATATTACACCATTGCCGAAAGTCAGGCGGCTCGTGAATGTAAAATATGATTCTTTCGATTCAGCCCTGCGCAATGCTCCGTTTATGGTTGAAGCCAAAGCGCTTTCTGTTGAAACAGTGGACTCAAAAGTTCTCAACCTCGCACGTGAAGATATTATTTGGCATTCAGTGAAAGAATTGATTGCTGATGTTCCAGACAGAGATATGCAAGGCTTAAATATTGTTGAATTCAGCGGAGATGAGGAACAGCAAATTGATCAGCAGGTTAACGCTCTCTGCTTGCGCCTTGATGAATTAATGGCAAACAATCAGGCAGGTGTTATCGGTTATCAGACTTGCCACCATTTGGATGATATTGAACGCATTTATGCCATGCGGAAAAAATCTGTTGGATTGTTAGGTAACAGTAAAGGTGCAGCTAAACCTATTCCGTTTGTTGAAGATACTTGTGTACCACCTGAACATCTTGCTGATTATATTGTCGAATTTCGTCAGCTTCTTGATAGCCATCAGCTTGATTATGGCATGTTTGGTCATGTGGATGCGGGCGTTTTACATGTTCGGCCGGCATTAGATATGTGCGATCCTCAGCAGGAAATTCTTATGAAGCAGATTTCCGATGAGATAGTTCGCTTGACGGCTAAATATGGCGGGTTGTTATGGGGAGAGCATGGCAAAGGTTTTCGGGCAGAGTATAGTCAGGCTTTTTTTGGTGAAGCCTTGTACGATGAATTACGTCGGGTTAAAGCGGCATTTGATCCACACAACAGGTTGAATCCGGGAAAAATCTGCCCGCCAATGGGAATAGATGCCCCGATGATGCAGGTCGATGCCACTAAGCGTGGCACTTATGACAGAATTATTCCGGTTAATGTCAGAAACACATTCCGTGGAGCAATGGAATGTAATGGTAATGGCCTGTGCTTCAACTTTGACGTAAAAAGCCCAATGTGCCCTTCAATGAAAATCAGCCAGCATCGCATTCACTCACCTAAAGGTAGAGCAACCCTTGTCAGGGAGTGGTTGCGGCTTCTGACGGAGCAAGGCGTTGAACCTAAGTTATTAGAACAAGGATTTGATCAGGCCCGATCCGGTTCACATGGAGTAAGCTTACGTGGATTGATTGAGAAAACGCGTCATAGCTGGAAAGCATGGTGGGGAGAGTATGATTTTTCCCATGAAGTCAAAGAGGCGATGTCGGGGTGTCTGGCATGTAAAGCCTGTTCGACACAATGTCCGATTAAGATTGATGTACCATCATTTCGTTCCCGGTTTTTGGCTCTGTATCACAGCCGTTATTTACGTCCGTTGCGTGATCATATTGTTGCCAATGTAGAAAGCAGTACCCCGTTAATGGCAAAGGCTCCTAGGGTCTTTAACTTCTTCTTGCGGCAGCCATGGGTACAAAAACTCAGTCAACATACTATTGGTATGGTTGATTTGCCACAGCTTTCCTATCCAACATTACAGCAGCAACTCGCCAGTCATTATGCAACCCGGACAACATTAGAACAGCTCGAAATGTTATCTACAACCCAACGTAAGCAGCATGTACTTATCGTCCAGGATCCTTTCACCAGTTATCACGATGCAAAAGTTGTCACTGATTTTGTACGACTGATCGAGAAGTTGGGATATCAGCCAGTGTTGTTACCATTTTCTCCGAATGGAAAAGCACAACATGTTAAAGGATTTTTAAATAAATTTGCCAAAACTGCCGGGAAAACGGCTGATTTTCTGAAACGGGTCGCACAACTGGATATTCCTATGGTTGGTGTTGATCCTGCGTTGGTTCTGTGTTACCGGGATGAATACAAAGATATTCTGGGTGAACGGCGGGGGAATTTTAACGTTCAATTGGTTCATGAATGGCTGGTGAACGTGTTGCCGGAAATTGCCTTAAAAGGAAAACGTGACAAGGTAACATCCAGTCATGATTGGTATTTATTGGGGCATTGTACAGAAGTGACAGCGTTACCTAATAGTGGTAAACAATGGATTGATATTTTCCACCATTTTGGCTGTAAATTAAACAACATCAATGTGGGATGTTGTGGTATGGCAGGCACATATGGTCATGAGAAAAAGAACCTTGATAATTCGATTGGCATTTACAGACTTTCATGGGCGCCTGTACTGAATAATTTAGCTTTGGAACATTGCCTCAGTACTGGATATTCATGTCGTAGTCAGGTGAAACGCGTAGAAGGAAAAGGACTTAAACACCCATTACAAGCTTTATTGGAGATAATGCAGTGATTTGGAAACGTCATCCAGATGTAAACATGTTAAATCAATTGGGTATTGATTGTATTTTGGATCATCTTGGAATAGAAATTACTCAGCTTGGAGATGATTTTATTGAAGGAACAATGCCTGTTGACCAACGAACTAAACAACCATTTGGCATCTTGCATGGTGGAGCATCAGTGGTGTTAGCTGAGACACTTGGCTCCCTTGCAGGTTATCTTTGCTCTGAAGGTGAACAAAAGGTTGTGGGGATAGAAATTAATGCTAACCATATAAAAGCGGTGCGTAAGGGCATAGTTAAAGGGATCTGCAAACCAATCCATCTTGGGCGTACTCATCAGGTCTGGCAAATTGATATCTATAATGGACAACAGCAATTATGTTGTACATCCCGCCTGACTACGGCTATTTTATCTTAATATTCAATATATTATAACGTAAGTTGATTAATTTAAGTTCCTGTTGATATTTGTTGGCAGGAACTTTTGGGGTTTATCTGAATATTTGGTTGATTTCAGCCAATTCATTCTGAATATAGCTGAAAATAAAACATAGCTTGTTTTACGGCAGGTTTTGACTATTGATATGTTAGTCTGGTGTAATTACGTTGCCATCAGTTGTAAGATGCGTTGTAGTCTGAATACTGTTCAAATTTAGCTTTGGCTTTGATTGTGGCAAAGGGAATAGAATAGTCTCCCAGGATAGGCTATTAATTAACCACTGGCATTCAAATAACATTGAGGAAGTGTGTATGAAGCGATTTTTGACTTTTATCAGTACTTTCTTGATCGGCATGTTGTCGTTCTGTGGGGCAGCTAATCTAGCTTATGCAGTGGAATATCCATTGCCACCGGCTAACAGTCGCCTGATTGGTGAGAACTCCATCTATGTCGTACCTGATGATGGTCTCCCGTTGGAAGCCATTGCCGCCAAATACCAAATAGGTTTGCTGGCTATGCTGGAAGCCAATCCTGGTGTTGATCCTTATCTCCCCAAACCTGGTACAAAACTCATTATTCCGTCACAGATGTTACTTCCCAATGTCCCTCGTCAGGGGATTGTCATTAATCTTGCTGAACTGAGACTTTATTATTTTCCAAAAGGAAAGGATCATGTCATTGTTTACCCAATTGGAATTGGGCAGCTTGGGCGCAATACACCAACAATGACGACATCGGTTAGCCAGTTAATTAAACATCCGACATGGACACCTACTGCTAATATCCGTAAAGATTATGCAAGTCGCGGTATTATCTTGCCGGCGGTAATACCTGCAGGCCCGGACAACCCGATGGGTGATTTTGCTCTGCGTTTGGCAGCAGGGCGTGGAGAATATCTGATACATGGTACTAATGCGAATTTTGGTATTGGTATGCGAGTCAGTTCGGGGTGTATCCGTTTGCGTCCTGATGATATTGAGGCACTATTTTATAATGTTCCGAAGGGAACCCGTGTTCAGATTATTAATGAACCAATCAAATATGCGGTAGAACCAGATGGCAAACGCTATGTTGAGGTTCATCAACCACTTTCAAAGACAGATGCTGATGATCCTCAAACAATACCGATTAAGCGTACAGAAGGGTTATTAAAGTTTATTGAAAACAGTAATACGAATGCTGTCTTGGTGGATCAGGCGATAATTCGTCGTTCTGGACTGCCTGTGGTAGTCAACAAGGGAACTATTTCATCCGGTAAGGAGGAAAGAGAACTCCCAAGTTTGATGGAAGAACGTGAAGAAGCTACTCTCAATATTCAGCCCGTTAAATTACCACCGTTGAGCCAGCCTGCTCCAATTTATCAAACTAAATCCTAACCGAAACAGTGAATAGGGAACATAAAAAATGGCGTACTTACCAAGTACGCCATTCTTGAATATGCTACAAGTTTATTTTTTATAGGAACGAACTTGATTATCAAGACGTTGATTCGCACGAGAGGCTTCGTCTCTCGCTGTTTGTACATCAGAACGCATTGAGCTAACTTCATTGCTCAGTTGGTCAACTTTTGAACCCAGAGTTTGAACCTGAGAGGAAAGCTGATCAACTTTAGGTGGGTTTGTACAACCCGCTAACATAATAGAAGCAAGAATTACTGTGCCAAGTACAACTTTAGTACGATTCATCACAATACCCTCTAGATTAAGTTAATCTCCAAGTAGCTATCTAATTATTACACAAACTTTTTTGGAAAGAGAATAAATTTTTGTCTAAAGAAACCAATTATACTGTTTTTTATTCTAAAAAAAGTTAATAATTTTTAGATAATCGCAATAAAACAGTAGTGCGATGAATAATTAAATCAGAAAAATCTTAAACATTACGTGATGTATCTTCCAGTTTTTACTGCTTGGCTGTAATAAATAAAAAAGATCCATTTTGCCTATTTTGTCAAAAAATTAGCGACCAATATCTGCAAATCTAGTAAATGAGATCAGTATTAGTATAAATGGTTTTAAAATAAACGGAGTATTTTTTATGCTCAATGTTTTGAATTATTTCAGTGTGAACGTTTGTTTATTATTGAGGTGTGGCTAAAAGGCAGGAGTTATTTTTGCTTGACAAGCTGCTCATTAATTGGGCAGCTTGTCTTGTTTTCAAAAATAATTACAGTACATGAACAGAAGAAGTATTTGTTGTACCGCTTGGTACTAATGCACCGGATACCAACACAACTATATCTCCTTTGCTTGCCATACCGCTGGCTAATGCCGCTTCTTTACCAATACGGTAGAAATCATCAGTAGAAGCAATTTCTTTGACAACTTGCGTAGAAACACCTTTAACTAGTAACAACTGACGAGCAGTAATTTCATTGGTAGTCAGTGCAAGAATAGGAGCATGAGGGAAGTATTTACGAATAGATCTTGCAGACTTACCACCATAAGTCGCCACAACAATCAGAGGTGATTCCAATTTTTCGGCAATTTCTACCGCTCCACGGCAAACCGCTTCGGTAACACGCAACTTCTGAGTTTTGGTATTTTCGATTCGGCTCCCCATGACACGATCTGTACGTTCACAGATGGTTGCCATAATGGAGACGGCTTCAACAGGGTATTTCCCTTTAGCACTTTCGCCGGAAAGCATCACTGCGTCAGTACCATCCAAGATTGCATTGGCAACGTCGCCTGCTTCAGCACGGGTAGGGCGTGGATTTTTGATCATGGAATCCAGCATTTGAGTCGCAGTGATGACAACTTTGCGTGCAGAATTACATTTTTCTATCATCATTTTCTGCGCAAAAATCACTTCTTCTACAGGGATCTCAACACCCAAATCACCACGGGCAACCATGATGCCGTCTGAAGCTTCCAGAATTTCATCAAAATTATTCAGACCTTCCTGATTTTCAATTTTGGAAATGATTTGGATGTGTTCGCCACCGTGGGCTTTTAAATGTTCGCGGATTTCCAGAACATCAGAACGCTTACGAATGAAAGATGCTGCGATAAAATCAACACCTTGCTCACAACCAAAGATAAGGTCTTGCTTGTCTTTTCCTGCCAGTGCAGGCAGGTTGATAGAAACATTTGGCAGATTGACGCCTTTGTTTTCACCTAAGTCACCGTTATTCAACACTTCACAAATGACCTCAGTTTCGGTGATACTTTTTACTGCCATAGCAATCAGGCCATCGTCAACCAATACTGTATTACCCACAGATAAATCCGCTGGTAAACCTGGATAGGTTACGGCAACACATTCTTTATTACCGATGACGGATTGATCTGTTGTGAAAGTGAAAGTCTGACCAGACGTTAGAGAAACATCATTACCACCTTCCAACTTCATGGTTCGGATTTCAGGGCCTTTGGTGTCCAGTAAGATAGCTGCTTTTTTGCCGGTTTTTGCAGTAACTGCACGAAGATTTTTAATACGTTGACCATGTTCTTCGTAGTCACCGTGAGAAAAATTCAGGCGCATAACATTCATGCCTGAGTTAAGCAGTTCGGTTAGTTTTTCCTCGGATTCAGTTTTTGGTCCGATAGTACAAACAATTTTGGTTTTTTTCATGACAATCTATCTACTGGTTTTTATGAATTAAAAAGAGTGAATCACCAACCATTGACATTATAAGCCAGTGTCATTTGGCATTGTTAGTTGCGCAACATAACAGAAAACGGGTGGCAGAAAATGTCAAATGGTTGCTTTTCATGAAGCCAGGCATGTATGGACATGTGGACTTGGAACGATTAATCATTTGTAACTTTTCTGAGTTCGGTAAATCAATTGGCTGAAACCATTCAACATATGACAATGCGTATTATAGAGACTAATTTCTGTGAAATGAATTAAAAAAAGAGTTCTCGAAAAGATTTATGTTAAAGGAACAAAAAATACTCACATACAAGTTAGGAAAATCAGTAAGTTGTTGTGCAATAGTATCGAATTGGATAGTTGTATTTCGGTTGGGGATGAGAATAAGTATGGGCCAATCAGTACCAAATGTGACAACTAATAAACAGAATAACCAGATTACAAATGAAGAGGGTTAAAAGTGAAAAAAGAATAGAGGATAACCATAAAGATATGGTGCGTCCGAGTGGACTC
>NZ_CAWMEB010000211.1:0-2397 GCF_963866145.1 Xenorhabdus sp. NBAII XenSa04 | reverse complement strand
AGCAGGCATTTCCTGTTTTGTCAGCATTGTCGCGCGCCAGAGATTGCATGTTGTCAGGTATAAGTAGGGAGATAAGCTAATGAGCCGATTGATTAAAGAATTGAAGTTTTTTGCCCGGCAGGGTGGTGGCAGCCATAAGACCTGTCATGACCGTACTCGGATTGCAGGGCGTTTGGGCGCGTTGTTATTGAGCCTGAATATTCAGGTTAAAAGTCTCAATAATCTGAAAACCAAACATGTAGAGCATTACGTTGATGCGCGCTTATCTCAGAGGATTGCCAAACGAACGATGCAAAATGAAATGTCCGCATTGCGTAATATCTTCCGCATGGCTGGCCGGGAAAAATTGGAAACTTCGCCCCGTTTAAGTAATCAAGCATTGGGATTAAGCGGAACCAGCCGTGCTGGAACAAAACAAGCGATCCCTGATGCCACGTTTCAGATGGTTTATCAGAAAGCACTTGAACGCGATGCCGGATTTGCCGCCACACTGAAACTCGCCCGCTTACTGGGATTACGCTCTCAGGAAGCAGTGCAATGCAGTGCTTCATTGAAAAGCTGGAGTAAACAGTTGGATCAATCAGAGCCGAAACTGCATATTGTCTTCGGTACAAAAGGCGGCCGACCAAGACAAACCCGTGTATTGGATGTTACAGCGGTAAAAGAGGCTGTCGAGCAGGCCATTGCTATTGCAGAACAACAAGGTGGCAGGTTGATTGATAAACCCGATCTCAATCAGGCCATGAATTACTGGCGGACACATACCACAAGGGTTGGTTTAACAGGTTACCATTCTCCCCATAGTTTGCGCTATGCGTGGGCACAGGATGCACTGAGTTTTTACCAACAGAGTGGTTTTAGTCGGCAGGAAGCACGGGCACTAGTTTCAATGGATTTGGGCCATGGTGATGGTCGCGGGCGTTACATTGAGCGTGTTTATAGTCGTTAAACTTAGCCGTTCAGTTATTGAGTAAGCTAAAACAATCAGTTAAAGTATTCCCGCCATTAGCAAAATCTAATGGTCGAGGCGTCGCGGCCTTGAAATCAAGAACACTGGTAGGATGTTTCTACCAGTGCGCCTGTTATCACCCTTTCAATGGTGATTCAGGTGGGGAAGGCTTCGGCCTTGCTGGTTTCTTGATTCCAGTCCGCGAACCCTGCCTTGAATCACCACCACCATCAATATTATTAATGGAAGGGGTAGCAGGAATGAATAACAACAATGTTCAAAATGACTGGCATCAGGCCGATATTATTGCTGCATTACGTAAACGTGGTACAACCTTAGCGGCTGTTTCTCGTGAGGCGGGACTCAGTTCATCGACACTGGCAAATGCATTTAGTAGACCGTGGCCGAAAGGCGAATGGATCATTGCGGATTATCTTGGTATACATCCCTCAGAAATTTGGCCTAGCCGTTATTTTGATAGTTACGGTCAGCTTATTGAACGTAAGGTTCGCAAAGTTTCTGTTGAATAGCTTTTAATGTTTATGAAATAGCCATGAAGCAAAGTAATGTTTATATCTACTTTTTGGTTGCCTTGGCTATTCATTTTTTTAGCTTATTTGTATAAATATAATGTTGAAATACTAAAAGGTATTTAAATAATTAATATCCCATGTATCTTTGAATTATCTTCTGTAGTTTTCTACTATGAATTTTAGCTTTTTCTTTTATTTCGTATTCACTCTGCCCATTAACTGTTGCTATATCATAAAGAATAACTGGCTCGATATATTTCATTTGAGAGTATTCTGTCGATCTTTTAATTGATTTAAGAAAGCTATCCATAAGCGATGAATTGTTATCTTTTTTAAAGTTTTTCTCTGGTTGTCCTATTGTAATACTGGGTAGAAGCCTTTTATTTTTTAATTTATCTCCCTTTGAACCATAAGCAAATTGATAGGTAAAAACTTCATCAAACCAAATTTTAAGGATTGCAGGCATATTAAACCAGTACATTGGATATTGTAAAATGATTAAATCATGTCTTGATAATGCCTCTTGCTCCGAATTAACATCGATATTGTAATTTGGATTTAATTGATAAATGTTACGAAGCTCAAGATCAATGTTGCTACTTTTCAATTCATCAACAATTGTTTTGTTAGCAATTGATTGATCAAAGTTTGGGTGAGCTAATATCATTAAAGGCATATTCAATTTCCTTAATTTGTTATTTATTAATAATCTATTAATTTGATAATTGTTATAATTAGTTTATGATGATTTTTTTCAATTACAATAACTATCCAGTTAGATAGTAGGGCGGAATTTATGGTTGAGGTTACAAAAGCTGAGGATTGCAAAGTTTCATTGAATGGGAAGAGTTACCCTTGCCCTGTGAGTATGGCTATGGATTTGATAGGCGGTAAATGGGTCACGTATTCAATCCG
>NZ_CAWMEB010000210.1:0-252 GCF_963866145.1 Xenorhabdus sp. NBAII XenSa04 | reverse complement strand
TCGGTGGGTGAATCGAGTCAGTTTAATTTTCATTTCCGCAAAAAGAGTTTTTCCTTGTTTCAGACCGGGATTCACCGACACTGAACCCAATTTGAACCGAAAGAGGAAAAGCCATGTTTCAGCGTTTTAAATCGCATTTTGCCCGCCAGTCTGCCACACCGCAAAAATCATCCGAACAACAACCGGAGGCCATTCGTGACAGCCGGGGCTATTTCCGGCCGCAATCGGCTGACGAGTTACTGGCAACCTCCC
>NZ_CAWMEB010000209.1:0-797 GCF_963866145.1 Xenorhabdus sp. NBAII XenSa04 | reverse complement strand
TCCCATTGACTGACATCACAGTGAGGCAACGTTGATAACCATGAAGGTATGTCGGCCTGATAACATTGGCGATAACCTGCTGCCGTTTCCACAAAATGGGCACGCAGCATATCGTGTCGTTCAGCCAGTTGATTCAACGCTTTTTTGATATCGCCGTGCTTGATCGTACCGGGCAGGCGGATCATAAAGGCCTGGTTCCAGTGGTGTGGCTGCGCTAACTGGCGGTTGAAGAAATCCTGCTGGACAGGCAATAAGCCAAATTCTCCGTTTAACCAACCCTGTTCAGCCACCACGATGACTGTTTGTTGTTCCTGTGTCAGTATCTGTGCCAAACGTGCCACCGTTGGCGCTTCAAAAATCGATTTGACCTGCACGGTAAAACCCGCTTTCCGCAATCGGGAAACTAACCTGATACTGACAATCGAATCACCACCGATACGGAAGAAGTTATCCTCAATACCTACTTGTGCCAGTCCCAATACCTCCTGCCAGATAGTACAAAGCTGAGTTTCCAGTGCATTGCGCGGTGCGATGTAACCATCCCGGCTACCCCAGTTTGGTTCCGGTAATGCCCGGCGATCTAACTTACCATTCAGGGTCAGTGGAATTGATTCAATGCGGGTAAAGCTGGCCGGCACCATATACTCCGGCAGACGGTCGGAAAGGTACTCAATCAGGGTATCATCAGATACGCTTCTTTCACTCACCAGATAGGCCGCCAGGACTTTATGACCTTCCTGCTCCCGGTCAATCACTACCGCCTGTTTTACCTGGGGGTGTGCAACCAGTGCGCTTTC
>NZ_CAWMEB010000208.1:0-1349 GCF_963866145.1 Xenorhabdus sp. NBAII XenSa04 | reverse complement strand
AAAACCGCTCAGTAAAACAGCAAACAAGGTAGTTTCCTGCTGTTTTGCCAATGCTTTCAGTTGACGGGTAAGTTCACTGCCTAACGTAAAGCCGAAATTTCGTCCCTGATAATCTACCTGCACCGGACGAGGGTGATCGGTCGGCAAGAGTAACGGCTCATACTCCGTCAGTGCCTGCTGCCAGTATGCCCGTTGGCGTTCTCCTGCTTCTCCCTGCAAATATTCTCGCTGCCAGTGGGCGTAGTCACCATAAGTGATCTCCAATACAGGCAGATGGCTGTCACAGTTTTCGAGTAGGGCATGATAAGCCTCCGCCAGTTCGTGCATAAAGATATCCACTGACCAGCCATCAATGGCGATGTGATGCCACACGAACAAAAGATAGTGGCTGTGACCGACTTGATAATGACGCAGGCGCAAACTCGGTTCTGTCATCAGATTAAATGATGTGCTCAATTCAACCTGTACTGTATGCAGCAATGTTTCAACACTCGTACAGTGGTGTGACTCAATAAAAAGAGCATCTTCCAGTGTCTGCTGATATCCGTATCCCTCATCGTCACTGCGGTATACCGTTTTCAACACATTATGACGCTCAACTATCTGGTTAATTGCACTTTCCAGCAGAGGCAATTTGACGCCTTCATTCAATTGCACCAGATAAGGAATATGGTAGGCATAAGTGCCCTGTTCAAACTGTTCAATAAACAGCATCCGCTCCTGGGCGAAGGACAAGGGATAACGGGCAAGCTCGATATGAGGGATGACTGTGTATGTCTGCTGACCAATCTGTGTAGCTAATTCTTCAATCGTTTTCAATGCAAACAATTGCGCCAGTGAGACATCCATTGCCAACGTTTGGCGAATAGCCGCCGTCAGTTTAATCGCTCTGATAGAATCCCCACCAATACGGAAGAAATTATCTTTAATACCCACTTGCGCCAACCCCAAAACTTCCTGCCAGATAGCACAAAGCCGGGTCTCCAACGCATTGCGCGGGGCCACATAACTGTATTGATTACCCCAGACCGGTTCCGGTAGTGCCCGGCGATCTAACTTACCATTCAGAGTTAGCGGAATAGAATCCATATGAGTAAAGCTGGCCGGCACCATATACTCCGGCAGGCAGCCAGATAAGTGCTTGATCAGGGTATCGTCTGAGAGCCCGTTCTCTGCAACCAGATAGGCCGCCAGGACTCTGTGACCTTCCTGCTCCCGGTCAATCACTACCGCCTGTTTTACTTGTGGATGTGCAGCCAGTGCGGCTTCAATTTCCCCTAATTCAATCCGGTAGCCCCGGATCTTGACCTGATAATCACTGCGCCCCAAATAGTCCAGCTTGCCATCCG
>NZ_CAWMEB010000207.1:0-8102 GCF_963866145.1 Xenorhabdus sp. NBAII XenSa04 | reverse complement strand
ATCTCTCCTTTTTTTACTGCATCAGCCTGTTTTAAGGCAGTGGGTTGAAAACCAGACCTAATGGTTGTTCGTTAATCAAACAGAATGTCAGTCAATGGCCTATTTTGAGTGGTTTCACTGAGTAATGCGGGGTTCAAATCGGTCATAAAGCCAGACCGGATGGGCTATAGACGTTTGCCGCTTTGCGGCGTCACTTGGTAATCGCTGCGCGTTAACACAAGTGACGCCGCGCCATTTTCGGGACGTTTATCGTGATGAATTAAAACGCAGATGAAGGTTGTACCGATGAAAACGGTATCGTTTAACGTAAGACAGAGCATGTCCTGCTCGGTTATGTGGATAGCCGGGTGGCGAATCACACCGGGAGACTTTCATCATCAGACGGAGGGTTAGGTGTCCGAAGATATCTGCTTCCAAAAGTGCGCAGATTTACCGCAATGTTTGCACTCCCTTTCAGGCTACGGGAGTTTTAATTTCGCCACCTCATGGGTGATCCTTACAGGCGATGAGATCACTGAGATAACAGTGACAGAGGTTAATGACTGCATTTGCTCCGGTCAACCTTTTGTTTGACGCAGTGCTTTATTTTATCCCGGATATGTTTAATTCAATTAATTCTCTGTTTCGCTAAAAAAGATAAAAACCATTTTTATATTTCCTATATAAAAATTATCACAAAGTGATATTAAAGCTATATGGCAACAGATGATGTATCCCTATTTTAAATTTAACTCAAATAACAATTATTATTATGACAACTTATTTAATAATGGCGTTAATAAATGCGCTTATTTATTCAAAAATGATTTCTGTGATATTAATCATAAAACGAGAATGATCATGACTTTTAAATTTTCTTTATATTTAATATTCAAGTTTTTATGTCATTTTTGCGCTATTTCTTGACAGAAATGGATAAAATAACCGCACTTCCATAGATAAAAAATCAGCATATTATACCAGAACGGCAAGTATTTTAATTTTTTACGCTGTTATTGCCGGGGAAGATTTTCTATTTCACTGAGTCTTATTTGGTTTTTATCCGCGCGTTATTTATTATTCCCACTATTTTACTGAACCGAATTAACCGATTTATTGGACAATAAATTGCGTCCTGGATTAATACCTTTGTCAGCGACAACGTGAGTGAAGTTTAAATTGTGTGCCGTACTGTTTGTCCGGACAGGCCATGCCAGCATGTTTCGTCATCAACTCAGGGAGATACACCGTGTCAGAGAAAAAAATCTTCGATAATTTACAACAGGGGCAATCGTATATTCAGCAAGGGAAAGAGGCTTCCGATTTGCTGGGCGGCGGAGGCAAAGACCTTGCAGACAAACTGACCCGGCGTATTGCCGATAAAGAAGTCCTCGCCAAACTAAAACAGAGGCAATCTTTGGTGTCGCAGGGCAACCCGGCCAGTAGTTTGCCGGGGGGTATCAGAAACGCTATCCCCGGTGGTGGCTTTGCGGGCGGGCTGGCCCAAAAAGCGGCTTCCGGACACAGTGCAGCCAGCAAAGCCCTGCAAAAAGCCAGTCAGTTACCGGGCGGCAGTGGGGGTGCAGGAAGTTCCCCCAGTGGTCTGCAATTTACGCTGACGGCAGGCGGTTTACCCCCGGAAACCTTTGTGGTGACCGATTTCACCCTGAGTGAACATTTTTCCCAGCCGTTTCAGCTGGAAGTCGGGCTGGGGAGTGCTGATCCGGCGATTGATTTTCCAGCGGTACTCGATCACATGGCTACGCTGACTATCACGCAGGATGGCGTCGAACAACGCAGTATCACCGGAATTGTAGCCGGCTTTGAGCAGGGCAATACCGGGTTACACCAGACCACCTACCAGATGAGTATCCGTCCGGATTTGTGGCGCACAACGCTGCGCCAGAATTCGCGTATCTTCCAGCAACTGAATATTGCCGCCATTATCACCACGATACTGAAAGAGCACGGTATCCGTGATGTGGTCTTTAGTCTGCGCCATGCCCACCCTGAACGGGAGTTTTGCGTGCAATATCAGGAAACAGATTTCGCTTTCCTGCAACGTCTGACGGCGGAAGAAGGTATTTTCTATTTCTTTGAATGCGGTAACGGACGCAATACGCTGGTGTTTGCCGATGACTGTGGCTCGGTACCACTGGGCAAGGTTTTTCCTTATCAACCGGGGGAGACCAGCACGATAGGTGAGCCGTCTGTCAGCAGTCTGACTCATCGGGCGCAGGTTCGTCCGGCAAACGTGCAGCTTAAAGATTATACGTTCAAAAACCCAGCGTGGCCGGCTGAATTCAGCCAGCAGATGAAAGAAGATACTCTTCAGCAACTGTACTACGAACATTATGATTATCCGGGGCGTTTTAAGGATGAAGCCCACGGGAAAGATTTCACCCGTTACCGGCTGGAAGCGCTGCGTAATAATGCCGTCATGGGACAGGGACGCGGCAATGCCATTGCTATTCAGCCGGGGAAATTATTCACCCTGAGCAACCATCCACGTGAAGATCTGAATCAGCCGTGGCAGGTGGTAGCCACCAGTCATTCCGGCAGCCAGCCGCAAGCGCTAGAAACGGCTAACAGTGGCACAGGTACCACGTTACACAGCCACTTTCACTTTATCCGCCATAACCAGCACTGGCGCCCATCACCGCTGCCGAAACCGGTGATTGACGGCCCACAAATCGCCAAAGTCGTCGGCCCGGCCGGGGAAGAAATCTTCTGTGACCAGTATGGACGTATCCGCCTCCAGTTCCCGTGGGATCGCTACGGCAAGAGCGATGACCAGAGTTCCTGCTGGATACGGGTCACCCAGCCGTGGGCCGGTCAGGGCTGGGGGATGCTGGCTATTCCGCGTATCGGGCAGGAAGTGGTCGTGGATTTTCTGCATGGTGACCCGGATCAACCGATCG
Organism: Xenorhabdus sp. NBAII XenSa04; assembly: GCF_963866145.1. Classification (NCBI taxonomy): domain Bacteria; kingdom Pseudomonadati; phylum Pseudomonadota; class Gammaproteobacteria; order Enterobacterales; family Morganellaceae; genus Xenorhabdus; species Xenorhabdus sp. NBAII XenSa04. The sequence continues at coordinate 5,202 of NZ_CAWMEB010000207.1, read as the reverse complement.
TCACCGGGCGCACCTATCACGCCAGCAATATCCCGCCGGGCGGCCTGCCGGGCAGCAAAACCCAGATGGCCCTCCGCTCCAAAACTCACAAAGGTGAAGGTTACAACGAGCTGTTGTTTGAGGATGCGAAAGGCAGTGAGCGGCTGGCTCTGCATGCACAGAAGGATATGCAGACGACGGTAAAAAATGACCAGAGTTTAGTTGTGGAAGCCGGTAACCGGAGCCTGCTCATCCAGACAGGGGATGAATATAAAACCGTGCAGCAAGGCAACCTGACCGAGAACATCTGCCAGAAACGCAGTACACAAGCCAATGTGGTACAGGTGAAAGCAAACGCCGGTAAAGCCGGGGCGGGAACTCAATTGTATGAAGCCCAGGATGATATCACGCTGAAAGTCGGCAGCGGCACCATCCAAATGACGAAAGCCAACATTAAAATTTCGTTCGGGGGCGCCAGTATTGAACTCAATGCCAGCGGGGTTACCGTATTAGGTGGCCAGGTTAACATCAACAAATAACGCATAGTTATTTTTAAATTGCGGCAAGCCAGAAGGAACTTCCATGAACAATCAACCTGATCTCGCGCCTTTCCACTTCAATCAAGGCACTATTATGCTGCCCGCCAGCTGGCAGGATGCCAGTATTCTGGTGTTGAACAGCCCAGATGAAAAAAATGGCACCAGTTTCACCATCTCCCGAGACAACTTACCTTGGGGACTGGCATTCAGTCAGTTCGCTGAGCGTGAAATGACGGCGATTGGCAAGCAACTGAAAGATTATGAAGCAGTAACGCATGAATCCGGTGAGCTGAACGGGTTTGAGACCGAGACCTTTGAGTTTCGCTGGCGTTCGCCGAACGGTGTGGTGCATCAGCTGATGATGATGCTCAATGCTCCCACTCAGGTGTTAATATTCACCGGTACCTGTCAGGGGGAAATGACTGACGTACAGCGAGCGCAAATGCAGGCGATGATGATGACATTCAAACTGCGTGACATGCAAACGTCAACACCAAGATCTTGACAGGGAGGCAGCTATGGGTGTCACACAAAATATCATGTTTGGCGCAGCAGCGGCAGGGCGGCCGTATATTCCGCCGCAGGTCTACGTGCCGTCATCAGCACGGGAGGGGCCGCCCCTTCCTGTACCACCACAAACTGAACCCTCCTTTTCGGATAAGGCTCTGACTTTTTTACAAAGTGAAACGTTCGAAAATATGAGTCTAACTGCCGCAGGGACTTATGCTTTTGCTACCAAGGGACCGGTCGGCGGTGCGGCGTTTGTGGCGGGCGTGGCTTCGGCAAAACTCGGGGCGAAAATCGGCACATGGGTGGGGGATGCGATCGCCCCCACGGTAGCACCGGTGCTTGCCGGTATCTTTGGGCAGCAGAAAGTATCCACTGAAGGTGAGAATCCGGCGCGGGTGGGAGATGCGATTGCTCATCAGAACAAAAATGCGAGCCTGTGGGGGGCGTTAGGAGGGATTTTAATCGGGGCAGTGGCAGCGGTTGTGGTTGGCGCTCTGGTGATCGGCACGGGCGGGGCCGCTCTGGCGATTGTCGTGGGGGCCGCTGCCGGGGGACTGGCGGGGGGATTTGTCGGAGGCGTCTGTTCCAGTATCGGTGCCGCACTCGGGAACTACGGCAGCAATACCGGGACAATTATCGAGGGATCGCCCGATGTATTCTTTGAGGGTAAACCGGTCGCACGGAAAGGCGATCCCGTGGCGTGCAGTGATCATCCGCCGGGGGTGGTTGCCGAGGGCGCGAAAACCGTGTTTGCCAATGGTAAGCCGATTGCCCGGCTGGGGCACCGCACGACCTGTGACGCCAATATCAACAGTGCGGCGGGATCGATTGCTATCACTCAGGAAACAGGAGAGGCTCTTCCTATTTTGCAGGAGGACAACAAGTGGTTGCAGTGGCTGGTGGTGATTGCCGGATTGCTGCCGTTGCCGCACAATAAAAAAAGCGGAGCGAATTCTAAGAAACCGAGAGAATCGGCGCAAAAACAAAGTAAAAACCCCAAAAAAGATGATTGTTGTAGTGATCCGGTCGACATGGCAACCGGGGATTTTCTGCAACAGTGGCCGATGCTCTCCCTGCCGGGCACCTTGCCGCTGTCACTGACCCGTACTTACCGTTCAACCGAAAATTTTGCCGGCCTGTTCGGTCCTAAGTGGTCTGATGACTGGTCGCAGCAGTTGAGGCGAGCGGGGGAAGTGACGCATTTTACCGATGCAGATGGTGTTGTCTACACCTTCCATACGCCGGATGAAAACGTGTTTTCGGTTAACCTGCATGCCGGGCATTATCTTTTGTTTGGCACGTTAACAGGTGGGTTGCACCTGTTTGATCGTCAGACGCAATTAACGCTGAGTTTTGAACAGTCGGCAGGCGATAAACGTTTATTGTCTGCGATCCGTGACCGTCACAATAACCAAATCACTTTCCATTATGATGATCCCTTTGGAGAGCAACAATACCGGCTGTCACAGGTTATCCATTCCGATGGTTATCGCTTATTACTGGACTACGACCAAAACCGCTTGGCTTCTATCGCGTACCTGACTGAAGAACTGCGCCAGACGCTGGTCACCTGTCAGTACAACGCACAAGATTATCTGTCAGAATGCCATTCGTTTCAGTTTAGTCACCTCTGGCACGAATACGATCCCCGTGGCTATATGACCCGCTGGCATGACACGGATTCAACAGATGTGTCGATGGAGTATGATAACCGGGGGCGGGTAGTCTCGGTCAGCACGCCACAAGGCTACTGGCAGGATCGTTTTTTATATGATGATGTCAACCAGGTCACGACCTATCTGGATGCAGAAGGCGGCTGTACCCGCTATTGGTACAATGAGGACGGCCAGATCACCCGCAAAGTTGATCCTCTGGGGCGGGAAACTCTACTGGAATGGGATCTGAGCCATCTACTCTCTGAAACCGATCCTCTGGGCAGAAAAACGCAGTTTGAATATACGCCCTACGGTGAACTGACCCAACTGACACGACCTTCCGGTGAGGTATTTGTCTACGATTATGATGAATACGGTCAACTGTTGCAGGCCAAACTGCCGGATAGCAAAACGTGGCTTTTTCACTACAGCGACCAGGGCGCACTGGATGCGGTGACCGACCCGCAAGGTCGATTGGAAGAGTACCGTTACAACCAGCATGGCGAAATCCTCAGACGGGTACTGCCGGATGGCACCCAATGGCGTTATGAATATGAACAACACCGGCTTCATGGTGTTCTGGCGCCCAATGGTTATACCACCCGCTATGAACAGGATGGACTGGGGCGATTGCGTGGTATAACCGATGCGCTGGGTCAGCAAACCCGTTATCAGCACTGTGCATTCCATGCCAGCCCGGAAAGCAGCATCACGGAAATTGAATTGCCGGATGGGGTAAAACAGCACATCAGCTATGACAATGAACGCCGGGTCACGGCGGTTACCGATGGCGAGGGTAATAGCACCCGTTATAGCTATGGCGCCTTTGACCTGCTGACTCAGCTCACCCGCCCGGATGGGACGGTTCTGCATTTTGGTTATGATCGCTTAATTCGCCTGAACTGCGTGACGATGGCCACCGGTGAAACGTATCGCTATGAGCGGGATTTAGCCGGGCAAATTATCCGTGAAACCGATTTTACAGGACGTACGATCGACTATACCTATGATCGGGCAGGGCGCCGAATCCTGACACGGTATCCCAACGGCCAGTTGATCCGGGTTTGTTATAATGCTAACGACCAGATTTTGCGGCAGGAATACTGGCAGGCCGGAAAACTGGAATATACCTTGCAGGCCGAGACTGCCTATACCTACGACCCCAAAGGCAGGATGATCCGGGCCGTCTCCGCGGATGCAGTGGTGGAATTTGATTATGATGAGGCCGGGCATCTGATAAGTGAGCGTCTGAACGGGCGTGAAATCTCGCATGAATGGGATGACCTCAACGACCTGCCTGTCGCAGAAACAGTGGGCAAAGATACACTGCATTTGGGTTATAACCGGATGGGCTGGTTAGACCGTTTCCAGTTTAACCAACACAGCCCGCTGTCTTTACAGTATGACCCACTGGGACAGGAAACGGTGCGGGAAAGCGCCCACGGCTTTATCCTGGCCAGCCGCTATACCGCAACGGGTTTGCTGTCTCATCAGTCAGCAGGCCGGTCAACTCCCCTGTTCCGGGAAACCCTGCAACAAAACGATCCTCACTTCCCCCCACAAGCCACGGCAGTCAACCGTAGTTGGCAATATGACCGGGCGTATAACATCCGGGTGATTGATGATGGCCGCTGGGGACAGACGCGTTACCGTTACAATACTAACGGTCAGATAACACAGACCCTGTATCAGGGGGCACGCCCGTATGAAGAGCAGTTCAGTTATGATGCCAATGGCAACTTAAACCAGCATATTCCGACAGATGCGCACGGTGCAATCACACAAATCACGCAACGCCAGAAAGCGGGGCGGGTGGTGCAGTACGGCAATATCCGTTATCGTTACGACACCAGCGGGCGACTTATTGAAAAAACCGAGCAGCGTAACGGTTTCCGCCCACAAATCTGGCGCTATCGCTGGGATGTGCTGAATCAACTGACGCAATGTGAAACCCCGGACGGCTCACGCTGGCACTATCAATACGATGCGTTTGGGAGGCGTATCCGCAAGCTGAAAGTATATGATGGTAAACTGGCCACCGCCAATTTACAGCGCTGGCTAGACGGTAAACCGGATTTAACAGTGAAACCCGATGCCATTTTGGGCTATGATTATTTGTGGAGCGGCGACCAGCTCATTGAGGAAACCCCGCTTTATGCCGATGGTACACCGGTGGAAAATCAGCGCATCCGCTGGTTATACGAGCCGGGCGCACTGACACCTTCGGCACGCGCTGAGCGGGGCAAACTGCACTATATCGTCTGTGACCATCAGGGTACGCCGCGCGAGATGCTCAATGAGGAAGGCGGGCTGGTCTGGGCGCAGCGGCTCACCACCTGGGGCAAAGCAGAACGCTCGCAGGTCATCGCCTCCAATGATGTGGATTATCATGTTAACTGCAACCTGCGTTTTATGGGGCAGTACGAGGATGAAGAAAGCGGATTATATTACAATCGGTTTAGGTATTACTCGCCGGAAACCGGGCAGTATATATCGCCGGACCCCATTGGGCTGCTGGG
>NZ_CAWMEB010000206.1:0-1448 GCF_963866145.1 Xenorhabdus sp. NBAII XenSa04 | reverse complement strand
CCCTGTCTCTTCTACACAAATCCCTCGATTGAATCGAGGGATTTTTTTGAACCTTTTTCTACCTGGCTGATCTCAATAAGAAATACTACGTTGAGGTCACGTATGATGTTTTCAACAGATGCTGAGCAATGGGCAAAAGACACTTTTCAATATGCTGATTTAGGGGATAGCCGCCGCACTAAGCGGCTGATCAAACTGACTTCTTCTCTTGCCAATCATTTAGGACAGTCTCTCGTGCAATCTTTAAAATCACCTGCGGATATCGAAGCTGCTTATCGCTTCGCTCGCAATCAAGCCATTAATCCTCAAGCTATCGCAGAAGCTGGCTTTGTCGCCACCGCTGAGCAGGTTAAGCACTATGATTGCCTCCTCGCGCTTGAAGATACGACCTCGCTGGAATTTATCCACCCTACGGTTCGAGATGAGATGGGGCACACCACATCCAATAAGTATTCCAGAGGGATGCATGCGCATTCCGTTCTGCTTTTTGCACCTGATAAGCAACAGGTCGTTGGACTCATTGAGCAGGCACGTTGGACCCGAGACCTTCAGGCTTACGGGCAAAATCAATATCATGCGAGCAGAGCTTATAAAGACAAAGAAAGCTATAAATGGGAACGGGCTTCACGCGCAATGGAAGCCCGCCTCGGTGCTGACATGCGAAAAGTTATCCCGGTCTGTGACCGGGAAGCAGACATTATCGAGTACCTGACCTATAAGGTCTCAAATCATCAGCGCTTTGTCGTTCGCTCTATGCAAAGCCGTTGCATAGAAGAAAGCACCGACAAGCTTTATCATTACAGTGGCGCCTTGGTGTATGCGGATACGAGAACGGTTCAAGTGAGGCAAAAAGGCGGGCGAAAAGCGCGTGATGCACACTGCGAAGTGCGTTATGCGGCGGTGACCGTAAAAATCCCGGCGAATAAAACCGGTGACGGCGTCCCACTGTACTATGTCGGTTGTCAAGAAACGGGAAATCATGATGGCTTGAGCTGGCACATTCTGACCTCAGACCCCGTGAAAACAAAAGAAGATGCCCAGCGTATTCTCGATTACTACGAAAAACGGTGGCTGATTGAAGAATTTCACAAAGCGTGGAAAAGCGGTGGCACTCAGGTTGAAGAGTTACGCATGCAAAGCAAAGAGAATTTAGAACGCATGGTAGTGATACTCGCGTTTATTGCAGTCCGTCTTCATCAATTGCGCTATCTGGGGCTTAATAAAGAGGAAGCAGAAAAGCAGAGCTGTGAAATGATCCTGAGTCCGCTAGCGTGGAACTTACTGTGGTCAAAGCAAAACAAATCGAAACCACCGAAGAAAGCCCCAAGCCTCTACTGGGCCTATATTAACCTCGGCAAGCTTGCAGGTTGGTACGATTCAAAACGTAATGGTCGAGTAGGATGGGAAAGGCTATGGGAAGGATGGTTCATATTACAAACCCTCCTTGA
>NZ_CAWMEB010000205.1:0-4830 GCF_963866145.1 Xenorhabdus sp. NBAII XenSa04 | reverse complement strand
ACAGTTTCTCCGCCTGCTCATAGGCTTCACTGGAAGGCTCGCCATAACCATGAGCCACCACGTAATCGTGGAATACTTCATGATCAAAAGCCTTGCCATCTGCTTCTGTTTACCTCCCATAGGGAGAGTAGCCCCAGAATTTGTATTATTTGCAGAGTTTCTAGATTTACCTTTACCCAATCCCCTTTCAATAATGAATAATAAATATTTTTTAAAACAATTAATTACCTAGTGATGTTTAATGCTTCAGCAATATCTGTCTAGGCTACTTGAATGTAGCCTTTCATAGTCCAGATCAGTAAGAAATCTATCGGTACTCTTGCTTGTTAATGATTCAATCTGTTGGCGATTCAGAGTAGGGCTGCTTAGTTCATAATGAAATACCTCTCAATGATAAACTTGAAATTGTTTACTCATAGTTTACTGTGCATTAATGCTCAATAGGTATATGGTTCCTAGTTATTAAAAGCTCTTATAGCTTTCTAAGAGCTTTAAATCTTTTATACACACATGAGATTGCCCAGTAACTTTCCGTGATATATTGCATTTCTGTGACATGATATAGAATTGAACTAATCTGACGTTTACGCCGAGGCAATTTTCATATTATATTTTCTGATTAATTGTTTGGAGAATAATATGAAAATTGCTTTTCTTCTTTATTCTGCCGTAACCCAGCTTGATTTTGCAGGTCCCGCGCAAATTCTAGCGAGCCTTGAAGATGCTTCATTGCATTTTGTTGCTAAAAAAACCTATTGCCACAGATGCAGGATTTTCAATCTTGCCAACAGACTCCTTTGACGATATCCAGTCTGCCGATATTTTATGTGTTCCCGGTGGCTTAAGTAGCATTGATGTTTTTGCGCTTCTATCTGCCATTCAAGGTGAAGATTACACCAAACTGATACAACTTGAATATGAATACGATCCTGTAATTCCTTTAGGTGGCGGCATACCTGAAACTGCCGATACGCATATATTGATATAGGCAAATAATAACTTTGAATATATGTTATCAAACTACCACAATCGTGTTGTTAAGCTTGCAGAAAGCTTTGGATTTCAGTAAAAGTTTCAAAAAAATAATAAGATATCAATAATCTATTTTATTGACAGATCTCGAATAGTCCGAGACATTCACATTTGGTTGCGTGAGAGCCATCAGGTAAGAATTCTTCGGGCTACTCGACCAAATTAAGAGTGAGGTTAAATATAATGAAGTAACGCCTCGCCCGATAGGGCCGAGAGCAGTCATATGGTTACATTACAAATTTTCATCACTATGACTAAGCTCTGCTTCTAATTCTTCGATACTTGGTAAGCTAGATTTCAAGTCTTCCGGTAACATACGGGTTAGTTCGTAATCTGAAACCCCAATGGGTTTTTGAATCCCGCGCAAGGAATATTCGGCCAATATCCTATCTTTGGTCTGACACAGAATTAAGCCAATAGTGGGTTGGTCAGTAGGGTGCTTCAGCTTTTCATCGACCACAGAACAGTAAAAATTCATCTTACCAGCATGTTCAGGTTTGAATTCTCCTCGTTTTAACTCTATTACAACGAAAGCTCTCAACGTAAGATGATAAAAAAGCAGGTCAATATAATAATCTTGCCCACTTACAGTAATAGGATATTGTCGCCCTACAAAAGCAAACCCTTCGCCGAGTTCAAGCAGGAACTTTTCAAGGTGTTTAAGTAACTCTGTTTCCAGTTCGCGCTCTTTGAAAGGTTCTGATAAGGTCAGAAAATCAAAAATATAGGGGTCTTTCAGAGTTTGTTGTACTAATTCAGATTGAGAAACAGGTAATCGATTATTGAAGTTACTAACAACCGCCCCCTGCCGTGCATAAGCATTGTTTTTGATCATCTGAAGTAAAGATTCACGGCTCCAACCTTGTATCAAAACTTGTTCAGCGTACCAGAATCTCTCAGTGTGATCTTTTATCTTCTCAATCAGTAAAATGTTATGCCCCCAAGGCAATTGTGCCACAACTTGTGGCACAATTGCTCCATTAGCGGCCGTTTCTACTTCTGATGACAAGGAATATTCTCGGTAAAAACGTAACATACGCTTCAGATTTCGTTCTGAAAACCCTTTGATTTCTGGCAATTCATTAATAATATCTCGTGCCAGCTTCGGGATAATCCCTGCACCCCACCCCTGCTGCTTTTGGCGTTCATGGAGAATACGACCAATATCCCAGTACATCTGAATCAGTTCAGTATTCACGGCTTGAGCAGCTTTAATCTGACCTCTACGAATCCGCTCTTTTACATCAGTAAGTAGTGAAGTGTAAATCTGTAGTTCAAATGTCATGATTGGCTTCTTTTTTTAATTAATATAAATAACGTATTACCCCTATCCATGTCATGTGCTACCAGTCATGCTATGGAATCTACAAAACGAGTAACAACGAATGGTTATTTTTTCTCGTTATTATATTCAGCAAAAATTTCTTGCATGGATTGCTCAATGCGTAATTGCAATTTTTTATCAAGGCGAGCAAATTCATAACTGAGCGTTCTATTTTTAGAATTCTCCTTACGACGAGCATAAATACGTTTGTCTTCAAAGACGCTCAGAGGTGTTATCACTTCCGCTTTTTCTATAGGTTGTGGCTTACGAGACAGTTTGACGCTCTTGAATATACGAATAACCGCGTCTTTCACTGCCTCTGAAGCATCCTCTTCTATCGGTGTTTCTATAATTTTTATTCGAATTTCTTCTAATATCTCATTGAGCGGGATTTTACGGCGATCAATATCTTCTGCCATTTCAAGCAAGAATTTGTAATCGGGTAATGTCAAATCGGAGACAACAGGGAAAAAAGCAATCATTTCATCCGGAACGGCCGCAGCTTGAAAAGCTCGGGTTACTTTCGCCGCGGAAACCCCCTCTGCTTTAGCTATTTCTTTGCGATTCATTCCGCTTTTTTCCATTAATTGGTAGCGCTTCCCAAGCTCACGTAGATTATGTTCTTTGGCTGTTTGGAGGTCAGCAGCAAGTTGTCTCGCATCTTTGATGCTAATTTCTTCACCCGCCACCAGTACATCAAGCCCGATGTTTTTTAGCAAACAGGCCGCCCGACGACGGGAGCCATCGAGTATTTCAATTTTTTCTCCGATTTTCCGACCAATTGCGGGGAAAAATTGCTGTAAGTGAATTGTTCTGAGAATATCCTGAAGTGATTCTTTCGTTAGTATACTTTGGTCACGGCCGTTAATTGTCGGATCAACAAATGTTTTATTTTTGATATGTTCAGCCTGAATATGCTGGCGAGTAAAAACCACCTTTCTTCCTGAACTCAAAGTAAATGTACGACTCTCAATCTCCTGATTTGAAATCATATTACTTAACGGAGAGTTGCCCATTGTTCTGCCAATTCGGTGGATAGATTTATTCACGGTTGATTCCTGATATATTCAATTCTGTCGAAAACTGCTCGAACGAAAATGTCTGCCTGATTTTTTGCGTTGCGCAGTGCTTCTGAGCTGCCAGGATAAGATGCTGGATTGGCACTGATAACGGTATCGAAAGATTCCCCACAGCGTTCGAAGCCATCCAGTCGTGGTAGAGCGGCATCCAACATTGAAGAGGTAAATACTTCTCGTGCATAACTTTGTGACGTCAAATGATCGTATTTATTCCCCATTTTTGACATAAAACCGATATTGCCACGCAAATGTAATTCAATACCTTCATTTTCAATACGCTCAATCATTTCTGGCAAACGAGTCAAATACTTCATTGTGGAATGAAAGTCGACCTGTGCCGGTGGCGTAGGAGTCAGCAATATATTACTAGCGGCAATCGCATTTAGCATGAACGCATCCAAGTGAGGTCCCGTGTCGATAAGAATAAAATCATAATCATGCGATAAACGGTCAATCACTGTTTTACGGAGGACTTCAGAAGGTGCCATTCCGGGCAGGTACTCTTGTACCAGCTGTATCCATTCGCTTGCGACAAATGCATCATCAATTGATGCTGGGATCACATCTACACCAGGCATCATTGTTGGTCTGATAAATTGTTTAATCAATTGTTCTCGGCTAACGTTGTTCAACATTGCCTGTGCGGCTGTTTCCAAAATAGAGCCAATGCTATTGTGGTGGCTGAGGAACATTGTGCTGGAAGCCTGCGGATCCATATCTATAACAAGAATACGCAGATCGTTATGAATTAAAGTCGGATGCGCACGTAACCCATGAGCAAGCGTAACTGTCGACACTGTTTTGGATACACCACCTTTTAGATTCACTACGAATATAGTAAAGGCTTCTTTCCATTTATCCCGATAGGTAGGAATTTGACGGTGCTTATAGATATCGATGACATTTTGAAGCGTTAATGCGTATTGCATTGTTGAACCGGTTTGCCGTTTCCCAAACACATATCCTTGTTTTTCCATTTCTGTGACAGCCACATCAACGGAACGCCGATTTAACATAGGCATTTTGGCCACAGTATTCTTTGTGAAGGCTTGATAATATTCTGTTTGATTAAATTCAATACGCTGTTGTTCTATATGATTACTCATCCCTTGGAGCATTTTTTCTGCTCGCCTTGCTGTTTCAAGGACTCCACCGTAATTTTTCTTCATACGTACAACCTTTTTTTTAAATTACATATTTTATAAAGTGTACTCAATTTTTTTGTTTTTTCTATAAAATAATGTACAGAATAAAAAATTATCGCATACGTCATGTTTTACTTCATCATTCAATATCCAAATCCAATCAAAGTAAGTAACTATATGATGTAATACACAACTAATAGGTTTGATATCTTCTACTTTTTTAGGATAAAAACGCGATGCTCGACTTTTA
>NZ_CAWMEB010000204.1:0-3869 GCF_963866145.1 Xenorhabdus sp. NBAII XenSa04 | reverse complement strand
TAAACCGACGATCACGCAGGTCATAGACCGCTACCGATATATTGTCAGGAGCTCTGGACTGGCGGGTAAGAATGCCCTGCACAGTATGCGTTACCATTTTGCTCAGCAATCTGGTGAACATTACAAAGCGCAGGGTTTCAGCGAGCAGGAAGCGCTGGCACTGGTATCAATGGATTTGGGGCATGGCGATGCGCGAGGACGCTATATCCGGCAAGTGTATTACCAGGAAGGTGAGGCGGAATAACACTATTTTCCCTGATAAAAAATAATCATCTGGATTAATCGCTATCCTACCTGACCGTCAGCTATGAGCGAACAACAGACGCTTAGCCTACGGTAGAAATAGTATGGAGATGTCTGGATGATTCGTGACTATTCAAAGTTAAAACTACACGCAATAACACTTCCTTATTTCTGTATTCCGTGCGATTCTTTGATATAAATCCCTTAGAGTGGTGGTCGTTAAAATGTTAAGAACAGTTTATCACTTCACAACATTAGATTCAGCAAAACTAATAGTAAGAAAACAAAAATTAAAAGTATCGCGTATTAATAATTTAAATGACCCATTTGAATTATTATCAGCAAACATTGGAGACAAGGAATATCGGCCTAAAATAAAAAAACAAAAAGAAAGTGCAAATGATTTATATGGGATAATTTCATTCAGTAAATCATGGAAAAACCCTGTACAATGGGCACATTATGCTGAACGGCATAATGGCATAATGGCATAATGGCGTTTGCCTAGCTTTTTCTATTGAAAAAGACTTGTTGACTGATATTGTTTATCATTCTAAGAGGATACACCAAAATGATATTTTAGAACCAAAAACCGCTTTGAAGTATAAATTTAACAGCTGGAGTTACGAGCAAGAGACAAGATTGATAATAGAATTACAAGATAAACTTATAATTAAGTGTGGTGATATGCATTTTATTCCATTTAACGATCGAATAAAACTTGATGAAATTATATTCGGTGCAAATACAACTAAAGAAACCGAAGGTGAACTTTATGAACTTTACCGAGAAGTCAATCCTAATCATTCCATCAAATATAATAAGGCACGACCAGCATTCAAGTCTTTTAGAATGACATATAAAAAAGATTGGAAAAATGAAATGATTAAATCATTGTAAATTACTAATACCAGTTTTAACTGCCTCCAGCAACGTCCGTTTCTGACACAATATATACATTCACACCCCAGAATTACACTGTTAGGTGATTCAGGGTATGCACTTACTGGTTACGAATAATGAGCGAGAATCATTCGATGATCGCCGCTTTTCTTTCGAGCCAGTAAGTGCTCCACGTTCACTAACGAATACTCAGGGCATGCATGCAAAGTGCTGGCTATATTTCTTTCGAAGAGCGTGGAATGCATACCCATCCCCGATGAAAAAAGGAGAGGGTAATGACTGCGATAAATCAGTTTACTGCTCATATTGGTCTGGATTGGGCAGATAAAAAGCATGATGTCTGTATTCAGTTTAAAAACGGTGAGCGCGTATTCCATGTGATTAAACATACACCAGAAGCACTTGATACCTGGCTCAAAGAGTTACACCAACAGGTGAAAGGCAAGATAGCTATTGCCCTTGAGCTGAAAAAAGGTCCCGTGGTGTACGCTCTTCAAAAATACCCATTTATCACCGTTTTTCTAATACATGCGTTGTCACTGGCCCGCTATCGGCAGACCTTTTGGCACAGTGGCGCTAAGGATAATCCGCAGGATGCCGAATTAGCGTTAGAACTCATGCTGCGCTATCCCCAAAAGATAAAAGCCATTGAACCCGACAATGCGGATATCCGGTTGCTCCAACAATTAGTTGAACAATGCGGCCAACTCGTTGAAGACAAACATCGCTTTGTAAATCGGCTCATCAACACGCTGAAACGGTACTACCCACAACCTCTGGAGTGGTTCTCTCATCGGGACAGCATGCTATTCTGTGACCTGATTACCCGCTGGCCCAGCCTGCAACAATTACAACGGGCCAGAAGTGACACCATTCGTCGTTTTATGAACGCCAAAGGTGGCCCCGCTGTTGCCTATACAGAACAGCGCGTAGCGAGCATTGCCAATGCGATTCTCCTCACCACAGATACCCGTGTCATCAAGGCGAATGCACTCATGGCAACAGCACTGGCATTACAAATCAAACGGGTGAATGATATTATTCGAACCTGCAACGAACGAATTGAAGCATTGTTCGATACCATGCCAGATGCAGAGCTGTTTAAATCGCTTCCTGGTATGGGACCCTGCATGGGGCCACGAATGCTTGCGGCATTGGGCGATAACCGTAACCGCTTTAGCAGTGCAGAAGAAATTCAAAACTACACAGGTATCGCTCCGGTCACCGAGCGAAGTGGTCAGAAATCGTGGGTACACTGGCGATGGCAATGTGCCAGGTTCGTCAGGCAGACGTTTGTTGAATGGGCTGCCAAGACAGTTCAATCATCATACTGGGCCAAACTGTATTATCAGGGGCAACGTGAAAAAGGAAAGTCTCATCAATCCGCTATCCGGGCACTGGCGTTTAAATGGATAAGGATAATTTACCGCTGTTGGAAAACCAGAACCTGTTACGACGAAGCAAAATACTTACTGGCACTCAAAGATAGAAATTCACCTTTGCTTAAAGAATAAAAAACTTGTCAAATGTCTCAGGGCGTGAAGTTGACGTTAACGCTAATATCCGATATGAGTGCCGCGCCCAGCCCTGTGGACCTACCTATTGATCATCAGACCGCCTCTTTCAGGCAATCTCTCGCTGGTTTTGCGGGAAAGGGATCACAATCCATGACAAACGGTGCGCCAACAGACTTCAATATTACGGAAGATTTTCCGCACGAAGAACTGGTAAAAGTCCTTGAGCAATTTGTACGCGGTGAATCCTCCAATATACTGACAGTGACCGTTGCCAATCCGGAGACTTTTGCCGAGGCGCGAAACCATCCGGAAATGTATGACCTGTTGCGGGTGAGAATGGGTGGATGGACAAACTTCTTTACTAGCGTCTTCCCCGACATCCAGAAACAACATCAGAGACGACCTTTGTCAACACAGGAAATAGAAGAAATCCTCACATGATTTTTAAGGGATTATTGTAAAAAATAGCGTTGTGATGAAAACTTAGTCTATTCATCCATTTTTTGTGACATTAAATCATACCTAATGACTTTAGATGGAAACATTTCGTCCCGACGATCATTCTCTGGTGCTTGCGTTGGTATGGTTCAACACCCATGAACTGTGCCAACGTCAGTGATATGCTGGCTGAATGCGGAATTTACGTTCACCGTTCCGCTATTTACCGCTGATTTATTGCATATGTACCAGTATTGCGTGTTGTGCCTTAATAAATTCAGACACTTTAATAAAGATCAACGGCTGATGTTTATCTATAATTTTTTTATCTCAGTGAAAGAAATAAACCAGTTTTCATCAAAAACTTTCGTTTTACAGTAAGAGGTATCATTTTCATATAAATTTATTTAATGGGGGTGTATCAATGAAAAAGCCACTAATCGTAATAACAGGAGCGAGTTCAGGGATCGGTCAAGCAACAGCAAAATTACTTTCTTCATATGGCTATCCACTACTTTTAATCGCTCGACGAAGAGAACGAATGGAAAGCCTAAATTTGCCAAATACATTATGTATGGCAGTTGACGTTACAGATAAAAAATCATTTTCCAAAGCAATAGAACAAGCAGAACAAAAGTTTGGTCCCGTTGATGCTCTAATTAATAATGCAGGAGTCATGCTGTTAGGAAGCATGGAATTACAAGATCCTAGCGAATGGGAACAAATGTTAAATGTTAATGTGAAAGGCATGATGAATGGTATTAGCGC
>NZ_CAWMEB010000203.1:0-724 GCF_963866145.1 Xenorhabdus sp. NBAII XenSa04 | reverse complement strand
GAGGCTTCGGCCTCGCCGGTGGATAGTTCCCGGTACCTGAGAATCCCTGTCTGAACTACCACCAATAATCAACAGAA
This sequence comes from Xenorhabdus sp. NBAII XenSa04, assembly GCF_963866145.1. Taxonomy (NCBI): domain Bacteria; kingdom Pseudomonadati; phylum Pseudomonadota; class Gammaproteobacteria; order Enterobacterales; family Morganellaceae; genus Xenorhabdus; species Xenorhabdus sp. NBAII XenSa04. The sequence goes on along the minus strand of NZ_CAWMEB010000203.1, from coordinate 647 downwards.
GGGGAAGCAGGTTATGACTCACACTCAACCAGACTGGCACCCAGCCGAAATTATTTGTGCATTACGCAAGCGTGGTACCACACTCGCCGCTTTATCCCGCGAATCGGGACTCAGCTCTTCTACACTGGCAAACGCCCTGTCCCGCCCATGGCCGAAAGGCGAATATATTATTGCCACCGCGCTGGAGGTGGCTCCGTCTGAAATCTGGCCCAGCCGCTACTTTGATCGCCAGGGTAATTTGCTTGAGCGAAAAGCGCGTAAATCGATGGCTGAATAATGTGCCGTTATCACCCATGGCATGTAATACGATAATACCGACTCAGGGATTATCCGTTATGTCCTGTTACGCCATTTTTATTTTCAGCAAACACAGTTGAGTTGTTCATTGAATAAACCACAAGGTTCCCGGCATAGTCAGGATGATTTTACGACTGAGCAGGAACCTATTTGGTATGAAAATAACGGTGTTAATCGGCTTAATGGCGGTCATACTGACGGGATGCACGACTCCCGCAGAACAACCGCTCCCTCAGCCTTCCCAAAATAGTTTGTCTTCCGTCACATTGACACGCAATGTTCAACCGGTTTCACCGGATATTTATCAGCCAATGCCTGAAGTTGTCCGCTACGGGCGTTATTTACTGGTG
>NZ_CAWMEB010000202.1:0-889 GCF_963866145.1 Xenorhabdus sp. NBAII XenSa04 | reverse complement strand
GAGGCTTCGGCCTCGCCGGACGGTTACTCCCGGTAGTGAGATCCCTGTCTGAACCACCACCAATAATCAACAGAAGGGGAAGCAGGTATGATTAATACTCACCAAGACTGGCACCCAGCCGAAATTATTTGTGCATTACGCAAACGTGGTACCACACTCGCCGCTTTATCCCGCGAATCGGGACTCAGTTCTTCCACTCTGGCAAATACTCTGTCTCGTTCATGGCCCAAAGTGGAACTGATCATCGCCACCCGTCTGGGAATGGAACCCGCTGAAATCTGGCCCAGCCGTTATTTCGATGACTGCGGCAATTTTATTGAACGAAAAATACGTCAGCCGATTGATGAAAGCCAGCCAGTGGCTGAATAACGCGCTGATATAATCATGTAAAATGTGATAATACCTATTCAGAGGCTATCCATTCTTTTTTGTTTCAGCATTTTTATTTTCAGCAAACACAGTTGAGTTGTTCATTGAATACATCACAGGGTTCCTTGCATAGTCAGGATTATGTTACGACTGAGCAGGAACCTATTTGGCATGAAAATAAATGTGTTAATCAGCTTAATTGCAGTCATACTGATGGGATGTACTGTTCCAGTAAAACAACCGCTACCTCAGCCTTCCCCAAATGGCTCTTCTTCTGTCACGCTGACACGAAACATTCAATCTGTTTCACCGGATATTTATCAGGCCAGCGGCTGACGATATAAGATGGCATTGGTTTTTTCCGGCGTACATAACGAGTAGCCCGATTGACGCAATGCATAACGCATCGCATCGGCAACCGTGGGATTCTGGGACACGGGGAGCTGAATATTAATCAGCTGGGAAAGTGGATCACGCTGTGTTTCTGTCGGGTCGGTACCCACCAGTAAATAACGCCCGT